>JAJQFO010000064.1 GCA_021201095.1 Lachnospiraceae bacterium | reverse complement strand
CCTACACTGTCTGCGAGGATGCAGCCGTTGTATTTTTCCAGTTTATTAATAATAGCAAGCGCGGCATCCTTCTGGAAGTCATAGAGCATATTCCAGATTTTGCTCTGCTTGAAACCTGTGCTTTCATTCGGCAGGACATCTTCCGACACATCATCCAGAAATTCGCTGAATACATGGAACAGCGTCATAAAATAGATGAACTCCGGTGAATTCTCATTATAAGCGGAAGTGATGTTTTCAATAACCACATCAGTGACATCCTGCATCTTTTCCCTGTCGTTCCAGATGGTATCAAACAGCTGCATATACTGCGTGGAGAAAGGTGCTTCCATGCGGTTCGTCATGTTATAGCTGTTATTGCCGCGCTCACAGCCAATGTCAACCGTGGTAAATCCGGCCATCGGCATATAAGCCACCTGTTCCGACTTGTTGTCGACCGTCATGAACCCAGCCATATTCTCTCCAGTAATGTTGGACTTAAAAGTGGCTTTCCGGCGAATCCAGTCTGCGCATTCCCTGGCGATGGCTTTCTGGGTCATTTCGTTGCGCAGCTTAATTTCAAATTCTGTACCGTAAAGACTGTTCTCACGGCTCATCCGTGGAATATAGAATTCCCGCTTTTCCTTGGACGCCTTCTCTGTAGTGAACGTAGGGGAGGTGAAAATAAAGCGAAATTCATTCACTCCTTCCAGCTGTTTCTTAAGCTCCTTGTACGCATACATTGAAAAACACGCTGCTGCGATGGATACTTTGCTTCCCTTCGTAATCGTCGTAGCCATGTCATCGCGTACAATTTCAGAAATATTGTCAAATATTTTCATCATCTGTCCTCATTCTTAATACAAATATCAAGTCTTAAACGTGATATCTTTAATGCAATATTTGAAGAAATATTACCGGAACAGCCCCTGTTTCTCTTTTGAATTTACTCCACGAATACTGCCGTCTTCGCATAATATGCATACGTCAAAATGCTAACCACCTCAAACAGTAGGTCTTTCCCATCCGTTGTCGTATAGAGATTCGCGCAGGAAGTCACCACTGGACTAATATTGTTTGCCCACGGTGCTCTTTTCTCTGGATACTTCATATCATATACTGCTTTCTCTGGCGGATATTTCGAAAATTCATCCCTGAGAAGATTGAACTGCCGGGCAGTTTCCAGAGCATCCTTTGTTTCGCACCGTCCTGTTTTAAAGAAAGACAATGCCAAAGGAACCTTGTTGTTAGCCTGATAAACTCTTTTTTCAGAAGTCGAGTAAACAGAATACCATATCTCGCTTTCACCCACATCAATTGTTCTTTTCATATCAGCGGTTTTTATCTTCATAGCGCTGCCCCCAAAATATCAATCGGAATATTGGGATAGATATCAATCAATCTTTGCGTGATTGTCTCAGTAACATTGGTAACAAGTTCTGTACTGAATCCACGGCCTGTCACATCCAGTACAATCCTTTGTGTTGAGCCACTCGGCAGGTTCACAACACGGGCGGATATTTCTCTTTCAAGTTCACTGTATAGTTCACTTAAGCTTGCAGAACTTTCCAGATTATAATTTTTAACCTCTATCGCTTCCAGATGATCACCTACCACCCTGACTACATCTGGCCGGGTGGCTCCAGGAGTTCCAAACGATACTTCTTCTCCGGCAAGATAGGTTAATTGTTCACTGCCCCCATATTCTTCAAGAACAGCCAGCTCAGATTCTCTCCATGTCGGAATTTCACTCGAAGCGGTCGTGGCATTTTCTGCAGCTTCGGCTGCTTTCGAAGCATTACGAAGTGCATTTGCCTCACTCACTCCCCCAACTATGGCTCCTGTAATTGCTCCCCATTTGAAGCTCTCACTACCGGCCAGTGCAGCCGCTTTGGCTGTCTCTTCGAGATCACCACCAGTCTGTATTCCTTTAACGGTTCCGGCAACAACACCGCTGAACACTCCGGAGGAAAGTGCCATTGCTGTTCCGGTTTTCGCGGAAGCAGCAAAAACCGCACTCACTGGTGCCAGCCCGGCGCCTCCTGTTGCCACCGATACAGTGACACAGACTAAGATAACTCCGGAGCCAATCATAACATTCTGAATTATCCGGTCATAAGTATCATCATAGTCTTCAAATGCCTGTACAGTAGTTTCGCCATTGTCATCCGTAGTAAATACGTAGCGGGTTCCCTGAAATTGATCATCTAATTCCTCAAGTGTATATCCAAAGAAAATATTGGCTTTGGAATTATAAGCCACTTCCTCAAGATATTCTTTTGAATAATAAATCGCGCTGATATTTTCTATAACATAATCTTCACTTCCAAATAAGCCAGTTACTTCTGCATATATGGAATCTTCCATATACTGAAGTAATTCCGGATCTCCAAGATTATAAAATTCCGGAGTATCCTCCTCATAATCACTATACGCAAAGCTGCTAACTGATTGTCCACAGGCTGATAAAATCATTACAAAACTGAGTATTATGGCTGTTATACGTCTCATAATCTTTGCCCCATTCTAAAATTTATTGATTATCAGAAGTTTGTCCATTTTTGTGTCCGCGAATCATAACTACCGCCAGAAGAATCAGCACAAAAATCAGGACAATTGCTACGCTATATGCGAACCCGCTGTTCTTTTCTGCATCTGTTTCAGATTCAGCATCGGGATCATCACTCACCGCCTCTGTTAATTTTTCCGTTGTGTTTGCAATTTCTGTTTCGGTTCCTGTTTCGCCTTCCGTATCAGTTTCCCGCTCAGTATAATCCTCCTTTTCTTCCTCTTCGGTCTCCTGCTCAATGTCAATCAGTTCTGTAATTGATCCATCTTCCGAGATGACCGCGCCATTAGCAATTTCAGCATTTAGTTCCTCAAGCGTATATCCGTTTATAGAAAGAGCTGCCAAATAGGGATCTTCACCAACATAAATTGTTTTTGTCGTACTTTCACCCGTATACAGATTTCTGACAATAAAAGTATAAATGCCTTCATCTGTATATTGATCTCCATCTTTTGCAGGCCTGTTGAAGCGGACATCTTCTACAAGCTGTCCGTCCGTTCCCATAGTCAATACAGTTCTTGTCACATCAATAGTGAGGTACCGGGATTTTGCCATATCCAGCGAAAAACCATTTGCAGTAATATCCTGATCTGTTAATTCAGATCCTGTGACAACATCAAATGGATAAACCATACAGTTCCCATTTCGAATCGAAAATGAAAATGAAATCCTATAGTCAGTATAGCTGGTTATTTTCGAAAGCGGGCCGGATTTTTTTGCAATCTCATAATCCAACGAAACCTCATAATCTCCTTCCTCAAAAAGCTGCACTTTTGTGTCGGCTCCGGTTCTGGCACAGGCCGCAAGATAATTCGTATAAATAACCGGGTCATGTTTTACACCTTCCTCATCCGTGTATTGAATGATCAGTGTCCCCTGTCCAAAATCTGTTTTTGCCGTCTCAAAATACTGATCATAGCCATTGGTATCTTCGGCAATGTAAAGATTGGTGTCTCCGTTCAGGCATGAAATATCCTGCTCCAGTGAAAACCACAGAGTAACTTTATCCCCAACATTTTTCAGGAAATATGTATTTCCATCTTCATCTTTGGTTTCTCTTGTATAACCATTGATAAAGAATTCTCCGATATCCCATCCATAGTGCGGATCATCACTTGTTATTTCATTATTGCCGGAATATCCAGTATCTTTCCCGGTATTCATCTTGTCACCTAATGTCTTTCGTGGAGTATCAGCAGCGGATGCCCCAGTCTCAGCATAAGATGCATAGAACTCATAGACCTCTGCTACCTTTTTGTAATCATAATTTTCAACATCAACAAACAAAACCGACTTATCATCCAGTCTCATTCGCATTTCATAGGCGATATAAATCCGATAATAACATCCATTTTGAAGCTGTATATCAATCGTATCATAAAATGGTACTTCCAGAGCTATTTCGTCTCCGAAGATATCTGTACTGTTTTCAATCGTTTCTGTAACCCAGGTTTCTCCATCCAAAGAAGTCTGTAAAAGCAACGCGCCACATAAAATATTTGCTTCCAGCTCTATGCCGTCCACTTTTTTCGTTTTATCTTCTGTAATGCACCAGTTAGCATCATCGACATTCACCGTGGATGGATCAACCACATAGCTCAGGGATATAATCCCATCGTCGACTAAATATGCAGGAATTCCATCAGAAGTATCATCATCTATAGAAATATCACCTGTAATTGTTAACTGACCGATCACATTGTCGGGTAAAGTATCCGAAATCATTTCCGCTTCATCAAGTTCATAATGGCTGTCTTTGTCAAATTCATATACCTGACCAGCAATAGACACCGTTTCTTCCTTTGCTTTAGCAACCAGATTATTCATGTTGAAAAGTATACATACCACAATTGCAATCGATAGCAACCCATAGCTTGATATTTTCTCTAAATAATGAATCATCTTCAGTACCTCATATAGTCGTACAAAATTTAAAACTCTTTTCACTGCCTCAAATCATATCTGTTATTGCTGTTGTAGGATCAGGTTTCTGTAAACAGCTTATACCGTAGTATATGTCAATAATCGTTACATTTCAACAAATTTTGACAATACATTCTAATTATTTTGCCAAGATCGCCAATCTCCATTCTCTCTAAGATCGAAATT
>JAJQFO010000003.1:892-21564 GCA_021201095.1 Lachnospiraceae bacterium | reverse complement strand
CCATAGATGTATAAAGCAGATGCCTCTGAAGGCCTGTGCCCCGCAGAGCATGCTCAAGCGAGGCCTGATTTCCCTTTTCTATAATCAGCAGATTGGATGGCTTAATGCCGGCCAGCACCGGCGCACACTGTTGCCCGATCAGATAACCAATTGTCTCCGTTCCCATAGTTCTGCACCTCCCTGTCAGAATCATTTCAATATGTCCGTCGTTATGCAGCAATTCCTAAATCGCTTAAATGCACGGCTCTAAACAACACGTATTCTCTCTTCACTGCAGATGCACTTATGTGTCTTATACGGTTATCTTCTACATGTTCGCCTGGAATTATCCTGTAATATAAAAACAATTTCCGGACCCGGTCCATATCTTTGCTGCGCAGTTTCTCAAATTTAGTCGATATGCTCACTGAGCAGATCCTGCAGAGCAGTCGCGCTGCTGGAATGGCACCGAAGCACCGGTATCTGATTGCGCTTTGCTTCCTGCAGCGTACTCTTTACCATTTTATGCGACACGGTATTTACAAAAAGAATAAACATATCTGGATTGCCCAGCTTTTTCCGGATCGCACCATTTTCCTTCGCAAAAACCTTCGCCTTACAGCCATAGTCCCGGCAGATTCCTTCATACTGGCGAACCATGCCTTCATTGCCGCCTATAATCACAACACTCATCCTGATCCTCCTGATAAAATTCCTTAGCATATCATTTCCAGATTTTCAGCATTCTTTTATGAAAATACTATCGCCCGCTCCTCTTAATCTGCTTTTTTAAGCTGCTGTAGCTATTAAAAGTCACAGTAAAAGAATATTCCGTCATGGAAAACAGTATTTCAATTTCCAGAAAGCAGGTGTTAGAATTGTCTAACCGTCATTTCTTTATAAACCCTGCCAAAACATAGCGCACTCTCAGATCACGTTCCTGGATAGGGGCAGGGCTTTCTTGTTCTTCTTGTTTAACTTTTGTTAGATTACGCTAACTACTATAACATCTCCACTACCATCTGTCAAGACGTCATTTCTAAAAATATCCGGGTATCTCATAGGAAGCCTGAAAATACCCAAAGTATCATTCATCGCACCTAAAGTGTTTATAAATATGGACACAGCTGCCATAAAAAAGGCAGTTCAAAATTTTTCACAAAAATATCCCCTCTTTCCCCCTCTGTTTTTCTACATGCTCCCGAACATGTTCTGTCTTGACTTTTCATTAAAACCATGTATTATAGAATTTACGCAATATCTGGTGTCATTACATTCGGTATTCTACTATATCATGTGTTGCATTTGATTGTGTCCCTATAACAAGTAAGAGAACTTTTTCAGTCGGCGCAGAGGCTTTCCTACATTCGAAAAAAGCCACAACCAGGCGCTTCCCGCATTTCTGCCCGGCTCCCTGTTTCTTATCGTATCGATATCATATGTAACTTTATGATCATTTGGAGCAGGTCTTCGCATCTGCTTCAAAGATTGTATGAATATATTATGAGGCTATCCTGCGCAGAGTTTAAGATCAGTCTCATAACTGTAAAGAAGCTGAACAGCTTTATCCTGTTCAGGTGTGAGGAGAATTTATGAGTACAGCAGTAAAAGCAAACGTCATTAAACGCAACGGCGAGGAAGTGACTTTCGACCGTTCCAAGATCGAAAATGCCGTCCGGAAGGCCAACGCGAGCGTAGAGCGGATCCATCAGCTCAGTGAATATCAGATCCGTGCAGTGGCGGACAAGATCGTCGAGCAGGCGAAGGCCTCTGCCCACGCGCTGAATGTAGAAGATATCCAGGACCTAGTGGAGACCGGGATCATGGAAATGCGCGGCTACGAGGTGGCGCAGAAGTACGTGCGCTACCGTTATAAGCGCGAGATTTCCCGCAAGACTAATACGACGGATAACAGCATCCTCTCCCTGCTGGACCAGATCAACGAAAACGCGAAGCAGGAGAATTCCAATAAAAATCCGACGATCAACTCGACCCAGCGCGACTATATGGCCGGCGAGGTCAGCAAGGATCTGACGATGCGCGTACTGCTGCCGGAGGAGATTGTCCAGGCACATGAGCAGGGCATCATCCATTTCCACGACGCGGATTATTACGCGCAGCGCGAGCACAACTGCGACCTGATCAACCTGGAGGACATGCTGCAGAACGGCACGGTGATCAGTGAGACCATGATCGAGAAGCCCCACAGCTTCTTTACCGCCTGCAATGTGACGACGCAGATTGTCGCGCAGGTGGCGAGCAACCAGTACGGCGGCCAGTCCTTCTCTCTGGCGCACCTGGCTCCGTTTGTGGACATCAGCCGCCAGAAGCTGCGCAAAAAGGTCATCGAGGAGCGGGAAGCATGCGGAGAGACTCTGGATGAGTCAATCATCTCCAGGGTGACAGAAAGCAGGCTGAAGGATGAGATCACCAGCGGCATCCAGACCATCCAGTACCAGCTCATCACTCTGATGACCTGCAATGGGCAGGCTCCGTTTGTGACCATGTTCATGTATCTGGACGAGGCTCCCGAAGGACGGACGCGTGACGATCTGGCTCTGATTATCGAGGAAGTCATGCGTCAGCGGATGCAGGGCGTAAAAAATGAGAGCGGCGCCTGGATTACCCCTGCATTTCCAAAGCTTATTTACGTGCTGGATGAGGATAATATCACCGAAGATTCCAAATACTGGTACCTGACCGAGATGGCGGCGCGCTGCACGGCCAAGCGCATGGTACCCGACTATATTTCCGCGAAAATGATGCGCAAGCTCAAGCGCGGCAACGTCTACACCTGCATGGGCTGCCGCTCCTTCCTGACCGTGGAGGATTCTCAGAGAAATCCGGACGGCAGCTACAAGTTTTACGGACGCTTCAACCAGGGTGTCGTCACGATCAACCTGGTCGATGTGGCCTGCTCCTCCGAGGGCGATATGGATAAATTCTGGGAAATCCTGGACGAGCGTCTGGAGCTCTGCCACCGCGCACTCCGCTGCCGCCATGAACGGCTCCTGGGCACAGTTTCCGATGTTGCCCCGATCCTCTGGCAGCACGGTGCCCTCGCGCGGCTGAAAAAGGGTGAAACCATCGACAAGCTCCTTTACAATGGATATTCTACGATCTCACTCGGGTATGCGGGGCTTTACGAGATGTGCGTGCGCATGCTCGGCAAATCTCACACCGACCCGGAAGCGCGTCCCTTTGCACTGGCGGTTATGCAGCGGCTGAACGACAAATGCGCCGAGTGGAAGGCAGCGGAGAACATCAGCTATTCCGTCTACGGCACCCCGATGGAGTCCACGACATACCGTTTCGCAAAGCTTCTGAAAAAACGCTTCGGCATCATCCCGGGCGTAACCGATAAAAACTATATCACCAACAGCTACCACGTCCATGTTACCGAGGAGATCGACGCCTTCAGCAAGCTGAGCTTCGAGGCTCCCTTCCAGGAGCTCTCCCCGGGCGGAGCCATCAGCTACGTAGAAGTGCCGAATATGCAGAACAACATCCCGGCTGTCCTCTCCGTGATGAAGTTTATCTACGACAACATCATGTATGCCGAGCTGAACACCAAGAGCGACTACTGCAGCTGCTGCGGCTACAGCGGCGAAATCAAGATTGTCGAGGACGAGGCCGGGAAGCTCATCTGGGAATGTCCAAACTGCGGCAACCGCGACCAGGACAAGATGAGCGTCGCGCGGCGCACCTGCGGCTACATCGGCACCCAGTTCTGGAACCAGGGCCGCACCCAGGAGATCAAGGACCGTGTGCTGCATCTGTGAGGTTACCGTCATGAACTATGGAACGATCAAAAAATACGACATTGCAGATGGTCCGGGTGTCCGGGTGTCCCTTTTTGTCTCAGGCTGCCGCCATCACTGCAAGGGCTGTTTTAATGCCGAGACGTGGAGTTTCGATTACGGCCAACCATTTACTTCTGAGGCGGAACAGGAGATTCTCAAAGCGCTTGCACCCGACTATATTCAGGGCTTTACTGCTCTCGGAGGCGAGCCGTTTGAACCAGAGAATCAGCCGGTGGTCGCGGCTCTCATGAAAAAAATCCGGGAGCACTATCCCAAAAAGGATATCTGGTGCTACACCGGATATTTATATGACGCCGACCTGATTCCGGGCGGACGCGTATTCACGGATGTGACGCAGGAAATGCTCTCCTGTATCGATGTGCTCGTCGACGGTGAATTTATAGAAGCAGAAAAAGACATCTCGCTGCAGTTCCGCGGCAGCAGAAACCAGAGGATTATTCATCTGCATCAGCAATAGCGCTGCTTAGCGGATTTCGCCAGCGCTTCTATTTTACTGCACTCTCCTTCATCGTCTGCAGTGCTTTCGCGACTGGCGGAAGAGAGATCATGATGCCGGCGCCCAGACTGTTCCAGCTGCCAATTGTTAGTATTTATCCCGTGCATGCCTGTTTTCCAAATGTATTGTTTTCTCCGGACAAGGCTGCTCAGGCCGAGAGCATCCCGCCCAGGGTTCCTCCGGCAGTACACAGTGCGAAAGCTGTGATTGTTCGGGTCAGGTCAGGCTGGAGAGCTCTTTCACCCATTCCTGAAACGATCAGCAGAAGTAAAAAATACAGGATACCAGTCAGCATCCCCCACAGGAATTTTCTTCTGCCCGCTTTTCTTCCGCTATAAATGCCTCCAATGAAGCAGGAAAGGACGTAGATCACCAGGATCCCGATCTCTGTCTTTCCTACGTCCAGCTGCAGCTTCAGAAGCAGGAATGCAAATCCCAGCAGCAAAATGACAGTTGCCAGAAACGCCACTATCAGAGAAGTGACTGTTCCCGCAATTATTTTTCCCCTTCCCTGAAAAAATTCCATCCGATTATTTTCCCTTTCCATATATCTTTTTATGAGAAGAAAACTGATCTTCTTTCCACATCGACCGGCGAATATCCAGCATAAAATGAGGGATGCCCGCAGTCCAATCTCTGATTGGGGCATAACCTGGTGAAGGCTTTTCCCCGTTAAAATTATGTTTTCATACGTACTTTGCAGCTAGTGTGAAGTACTGTCTTGAACAGTTACCTCCGCTCTCCTTCCTCCTTCTTCAGCACACGATACCAGTAGCCGAATTTCCGGCCGCAGCTATATTGACTTGAGAGTTTAAACTGGTTATAGCCAAAAACACCTGCCATATATTCTTCCCGTGGGCTGTACACGGATGGAACTCCAAGCACATAATCGCCCTCCGCGTTCCTGCCGAACAAAAGATGGCGATACTGATAATATCCATGTTGCAAAAAATTGTTCCTGCCGACCGGCCAGCCGCTCTGCTGTAAAAGAGTCAGATCGCAAAGCCGGATCTGTACGCAGTCAATAAGCTCTTCATCCTGAAATGGCTGGAATTGCTGCCGGCTGTGGAGAAGCATTTCCGTCTGATTTGGTTGCCCATGCATCTTCTCAGACTGCATTTCTACACCAATTTCTTCCGTCCGCACGGAATGCGACATAGCTGGCACAGCCTGTTCGTGCAAAGCGGACATTCTCTCATCTGATCGGTCGATCACCGCTGATTGTGCAAAAGGAATCTGCGGCGCTCCTGGCTGCGTGGTCTCACCGGACGAGAAATCCGGAAGCTCCCATGTATGCAGGGGTGAGGTTTTCACAGGAAGGATGGACGATTCTTCCGGCGGGAGTTCCGATGGTTCGGGGAATTCCTGAGGGCGTTCAGCCGGCTTCTCTGCTGGTTCTTCTGGCGGATGCGGAAATTCCTCCGGCGGCTGCGGCGGCTCCTCTGACGGTGCTTCCGGCGGATGCGGAAATTCCTCCGGCGGCTGCGGCGGCTCCTCTGACGGAACCTCCTGAGGATGAGCTGTCGGTCGCGACTCGTTCTCTGCGTGATTTTCAGAAATCATTTCTGCTCCGGGCAGTTCGGGTACGAATCGGCCTGGATCCACCGCTTCATCATCCCACACGGTAGCAAAAATTCTCCCGTCTCCGCTCTGCACATAAATGCCATTCAGCTGATCGAAGGTATATTTTCCAGTACCCACTGGTTCCCTGGCACTCCAGGCCCATTCCTGAGGAGGATTTTCCATCAGGCGCCCTTCTTTTCCATACTCATTTCCATTTTCATTTCTATTATCCGTTCCATTCAGCATCCCCAGTAGAATTCCCCGCAGATAACCGTTTTCGCGCACAAATCCATATACCTGCACCGGCGCCATGGATTCTGCCGCGGATGCCAGGCGAAACAATACCCTCCAGAGGCCATCCCTCAGCTCCACCTTGGCAAAACCGGCGTTCTTTTGCTTTTTTCCATCTATGTATTCATAGAAATATGCCACAAATCTCTTATATTCAGACATAAAAAATCCTCTCCCGTTTGTATTGACTGGTAACGCGCCTTTCATAGTGCCGCTCGAACGTACGCGAAGGGCGTTTCCATTACCAAATATATGCGAGGAGGATTCCTTTTTATTCGTTTTTTTAACTAATCTGCCATCGGACATGGCTGCCGGTTTCGTCCCGGGTGACGATCAGCTGGTCGTCGATTTCCTGTTTCAACTCGGTCACATGAGAAATGATGCCGGTCAGGCGGTCGCCGCCCGCCATTTCCCGGAGGACGCGGACAGCCTGATTCCGGGAGTGCTCGTCGAGAGAGCCGAATCCCTCATCGATGAACATCATGTCTAAATGAACGGCCGCTGTACTCGCCTGAATCTGGTCTGCCATTCCCAGCGCCAGTGACAGAGCCGCCATAAAGGACTCTCCGCCGGAAAGGGTGCGGACCTCCCGTTCCTTTCCGGTCACGGTCGAATACACCATCAGATCGAGGCCACGGTTTTTTCCTTTTCCGGCCTTTTCGGCTTCCACGAGGCGCAGCTCAAACTGACCTCCGGACATTTCCAGGAACCGCCGGTTGGCCGCACGGAGGATGCGTTTCATATAATAGCGCTGCACAAAGGTCTCCAGATCCATCCGGCCATCCTTGACATTGCCGGATACCAGACGGTAGAGGCCATCCAGCCGGGTATAGTCTTCCAGGATCTTCCTGCGTTTTTCCAGACCCGCATTCAAGATTTTCCGGGTCTGTTCATTCACCCTGCCATCCTCTCGGAGACGCGTAAGGCGATCCTGCGCTCTTACGGCAGCTGCTTCTGCCTGCTGCAAATCTTCCTGCAGAGCATCCAGATCCGGCTCCTGTCTGCCGTCAATGTTCTCAGATGCAGCCTCGATTCTGCTTCTGGCGGCCGTTTTTCTCTGCGCATGCCGGTCGACTTCTTCCTGCAGCTTCTTTTCCTCTTCCGGTGAGTGTGTCCTCACAAGCTCCATCCACTGTTCTTCAGTGAGTTTTTTCTGCTCCATACAGTCCTGATAAGCATTCCATCTGGCTGCACGCTGCTCCTCCCGCCCGGGAATTTCCTGCTGATACTTCAAAATCAGAGCCGCCGTCTGATCTCTCTTTTTTCTCGCGGATACAGCCGCGCCGGATGCCTCACGACTGAGCGCTTCCTGTTTTTTCAGCGCTTCCTGTGCCTCACTGCGGACACGCTCCGCCTCCCATCTGGTAGGATAAATCAGTGAAGACTCCAGATTTTTCTGCGTCTGAGCAGCCTTGATCTGCCTTGCCCTAGCTTCTGATTCTGCGGTTTTCGCTGCCTCCGAACGTTCGCGGAGGGTCTGCTTCTTTTCTTCCATCCCATCCAGATTCTGGCGGAGTTTTTTCAGTAATATGAGGTTTTGGTCGAGATTCTTTTTTTCTTCCTCCAGACCGGCCCGTCTCGATGCAATCCGTTTTCTGACGGTCTCTATATCCACAGTAATGCGTTCCGAACGTTCTGTTCTCTTCCCGAAAGATGATTCTCCCACGTGAGTCATTATCTCTGTCGGAGACACCTCTTCGAAAGATGTCTTCTCGCCGAAAGCCATTTCTCCTTCAGGAAAAATTTCCTGCCGGGAATATTTATCTTCTCCAGCAAATTTATGATTCTTCCCAGAGAACTTTTCTTCTCCAGCGAATTTATGATTCTCCCCAGGGAACATTTCTCCTCCATTAAAAGATCCTTTTTCCGAAATGGTTTCTTCCCCGGACAGCCACAGCTGCTCCGCTTCCTCCATCTCCCGGGCAAGCTTTGCAAGCTCCTGACTTAAGGTTTCCTGCTTTTCCTTTAACAGCTCCGCTGCCGCATGCGACTGGGCGGAACGCTTTTTCTGCTCCTCAGACCGTTCGTCCACCTGCCCCTGAAGCTCTTCCAGAGTTTCCCGGGTGATCTTTTCAGCAGATTCGCCGCGCAGAGCCGGATGCGGATGTTCCAGGGAACCGCAGACCGGGCATGGCTGCTGCTCTTTGAGGCTTTCCGCCAGGATACCGGCCTGCTCCTGCAGGAAAATCTGCCGTTTTCCCTCGTACAGGTTTCTCCAGTCCAGATAGGCTTTCTCCGCGCGCAGATACTCCTGCATGGCGCGCTTACTCTCCCGCTTCTGTTTTTCTGTCAGTGCCTGCTGTTTTAAGATTTCCTGCACTCTTCCGCTCAGACGGATACAGGTCTCATAGCGGTTCTTCCAGAGGGCCAGCTTTTCCGGCGTATCCGCAAGCACACGCTCCTGCTGCCGCCAGAGCTTCTCCTGCGCCTCCAGCTCTTCTAACCTTATCAGGCAGCTGTCCGCCTCTTTTTGCGCAGCCTTCCAGGCTTTTTCCTCTGCTTCCGCCTGGCGGATGGCCTGGGTAAGCTCCTCCAGCACCAGAAGAGCCTGTTTTACGCGTTCTTCCGTGCGGGCGGTTTCCGATTGCTGCCGCTCCAGAAGCTGCTGTTGTTCTTTCTCCTTAAACTCCGCCTCCTTCAGAGCTTCTTCCAGCACGGGAAGCGCTTCATTCAGACGTCTGAATTCTTTTTGCGAGGTCTCCGCCGCATTTTTCGCGTCCAGATACCGCTGGTATTCGCCCCGGATCTCAAAGGATGACCTCAGCCAGGTAATCAATACCCGCTTCCCGGCCATTTCCTGCTCCCGCCCATCGCATTCGGCCATTTCCAGCTCAGCCGCCTTTTTCTGCGCGAAAAGCTGCTCCAGCTCGTGCGCCTCCGTAAATGCGTTGCGCCTGGCGTTTTCCAGCGTTTTTGCCACCTGATATGCCTGTTCCGCCTTGCTCTGTCCGGCCTTCAGCCACGCGCACAGTTCTCCAAGCGCCTCCAGGAACAGATCCAGAGCCGTCATTTCGCCGCGAACCAGCTGCTCCTTCAGAGAGCCCATGCCGACAGCATCCGGATAGTCCTCCGGGATAATGACATGGCTGCTTTCCGTCCGGCTTTCTGCGCGGATCGCGGCAATTTCCTGTTCCTTATCCTTCCTGCGCCGCCCCAGCTCGTCCTCAATTTTCTGATAAAGATCCGTCTGAAACAGTTTCCGGAAAATCACTTTTTTCTCATCGGATTTGGCCCGCAGCAGCTCCATGAACTCGCCCTGAGCGATCATGGCAACCTGCATAAACTGCCCTTTGGTAAGGCCGATGATCTCTTCCAGCCTGCGATCCGTCTCTTTTGCGGGATATTCTGTCCCATCCGGCATCAAAAGAGAAACGTTGCCGCCGACCTCCCGTGTGCCGGAGCCCTTCTGAGCCCCCCGCGTCAGAAGCCGCAGATGCCGGGGCACACGGCGCACCGTATATTCCTCATTTTTTTCCAGAAAAACCAGCTCAACAAACGGCTCCTGATCGTAAGCGGTAAACTGACTTTGCAGAACTATTCCGTCTTTTTTATTCGCCTGGGACCCGGTTTCTCCATACAATGCAAACACAATCGCATCAAAAATCGTCGTCTTGCCGGCCCCTGTATCGCCCGTGATCAGAAACAAATTCTGATTCAGGCCGTCAAAGCGGATGGTCGTCAGGTTTCCATACGACCCAAATGCCCGCATGGTTAGCTTTATCGGTCTCATATGCTTTCCTCAGCTTCTCCTTCTGCATCCATGTCTGTCATATCCTTACTTTCCAGTATCCAGATTTTTCAGAACCAATCTTCAGAATAGTTTACCCGGCTTCCTGCACTGCCCGGATGACTTCCAGCAAAAGCTCCCGCTCTGCCTCATCCGGATCTTTCAGAAAAGCGCAGCAAAGCGCAAACGGATCCATGTCTTCTTCCACGATACTTTCCGCATCATAATCCGCAGTACGCACATGCTCTCTGCGAATCTCCAGTAAAAGCGGAAATGCCAGGCGCAGGCGCTCCTGCATGTCAAAAACTTCCAGATCGGATTGATCTGTCAGAATCACCGTCACATAATCTCCGCAGGATTGCTTCAACACTTCTTCAAGCGTCCCTTTGATTATGCGGATCTGCCGAAGCGGCGTCAGCGGAAGGACCGTGATTCCGGCCGGCATGCCGGGAATCAGCTCCACCATCAGCACACTTTTTGCCTGCCCAGCCTCGCTTACCGAGCAGGCCAGCGGCGTACCGCAGTAACGGAACCGCTCGTCCCCCACCTTCATCGGCTTATGAATGTGCCCAAGGGCGGCGTAATCAAAGCGTTCCAGAATGTCAGCAGATACCTCATCGATGTTTCCCACTGTCACAATCTCGGAGTCCATGCGCTCCACCTTCTCCGCGGATACTCCCTTCGGCAGATAAAACTGATGGCTCACCAGGACATTGCGCTCATCTGGATTGATCGGTTCTCTCTCTATGAGCCTTCGCACAGATTCATTATAAGAAAAAAGAGTCCCGTCCTCCCTGGTTCCGACCACCTCTTTGATCATGGACGGTTTTACAAAAGGAAGCAGGTAAAAATTTACCGTCCCGTACTCGTCCGTGCAAACCACCTTCTCGAGGTACTCCGCTTTGGTCCGCGGCGGCTGCCCGACCATATAAAGCTTCTGTCTGGAAAGTACGCTGCGGAAACAGTTGACACGGGAGGCACTGTCATGGTTTCCGCTGATCATCATGATCACCGCGTCCGGCACTGCATCCGTCAGGTCGCTGATGAACCGGTCAAACACCTCGACCGCCTCCGCCGACGGCACGGCTTTGTCGTAAATATCCCCGGCGATCACGACCGCATCCGGCTGTTCTCTGACCGCCAGCTCCGTAATCTGCCGCAAAATGTATTCCTGATCCTCTCTAAGATCCCGGTTCATCAGCTTCAGGCCAATGTGCAGATCTGATAAATGGAAAAATTTCATGTGTTCGACTCCTGCTCTATTTCCTGGTTATCATTCCAGCCGTTTTTCTGCTGGTAATGCATGTGAAAACAGCGCCCGGCAAACCACATCCGCCGTTGGCTCAGCCCCCGCACGACTGCCGGTTGATCCGCGCGGCCAGTACACCCGCGCCAAAGCCATTATCAATATTGACCACGCTGACGCCGCTCGCGCAGGAATTCAGCATGGATAAAAGTGCCGCCAGGCCTCCGAAGTTCGCTCCATAGCCAACGCTGGTCGGCACCCCGATGACCGGGCAGGCCACCAAGCCTCCGATGACACTTACCAGCGCCCCTTCCATGCCTGCCACGGCGATAATCACCTTCGCATCCTCAATATCCGGCAGGCGATGCAGCAGTCGGTGAAGCCCCGCCACACCGACATCATACACACGCTCCACCCGGCTCCCATACAGCTCTGCCGTAACGGCAGCCTCCTCCGCGACCGGCAGGTCGCTTGTCCCGGCTGCCACGACGACCACCTTTCCCGTTTTTTTCGTTTCAAAAGGATTCGCCAGACCGATGCGGGAGGTGGAATCATACTCAAATACAACAGGTTTCAGATCCTTACGGCTATCTCCGGAAATCTGCCGATTTTCACTGCCATCTTCGGTGTTCTGACATTTTACATTGCCATCCGCGGCGTTCTTCCGTTTTTCACTGGTGTCTCCGGTGTGCTGACATTTTTCACTGCCATCTCCGGCGTCCTGCCGAAACGCGCAGCCGCTCCCGATCTCTTCTTGTCCTTCTTTCTCCGGCAGCCGGCTTACCTCCTCGACTTTCTCCGGCTGTCGGCACAACAGTTCCCGCACCGTTTCAGCCTTCTCCGGCGAAAGGCGTGTCGCCATAATATTTTTCACGTCCCGCTCTGTCATCGCGCGGATAATCCCCGCGATCTGCTCCGCCGTCTTTCCCTCTCCATAAATCACTTCCGGCATTCCCTGCCGGATATTCCGATGCAGGTCAATATCCGCGTAATTGCCCACCAGCATATCCGGCTGCATGCGAATATCCTCCAGCGCCTGCTCAGGAGTCCTCGTCCCGGCCTGCACCTGCTTTAATAATTCATAAATCTCCTGCTGCTCCATAATTCTCTCCGTCGATTTCTCACATGACAAATTTACTGCTGATTTTTGCATGACGCGTCCGTTATTAATTTCTGGATTGCTCTCTATTGCTGCTTTCTGCATAGAGATCCATTGTTTTTTTATGCTATTTTCATATATTATCTGGATAATTTTACCTTATCGCCTTTTCATTTGCATTTGTAATAATAAGCATTGCATCGCCAAATGAAAAGAACCTGTATTTCTCCTGAACTGCCACTTGGTAAGCATTTAGCACATGCTCTCTCCCGGCAAGGGCGGATACCAGCATCAGCAGCGTAGACTCCGGGAGGTGAAAGTTCGTAATCAGTCCGTCCAGCAGGCGGAACTGATATCCCGGATAAATAAAAATGTCTGTCCACCCGCTGCATGGGCGGATCTCTCCGTCAAAACGCGCCGCCGCGGACTCAATCGTACGGCAGCTCGTGGTGCCGACACAGATAACGCGTCCTCCGCTTTTTTTCGTTTCCTGAATGATCTGCGCAGCCTCCTCGTCGACTTCGTAAAACTCCGAATGCATATGATGCTGTGTCACATCCTCGACCTTCACCGGGCGGAAGGTGCCCAGACCCACATGGAGGGTCACTTCCGCAATCCGCACTCCCATATTGCGGACCTGATCCAGCAGCTCCGGCGTAAAATGCAGCCCTGCCGTCGGCGCCGCGGCAGAGCCGTCATGCTTCGCGTAAACCGTCTGGTAGCGGTTCTTATCCTTGAGCTCATGTGTGATGTAAGGCGGCAGCGGCATCTGGCCCAGCTGATCCAGAATTTCTTCAAAAATACCTTCATAGGTAAAACGGATCAGGCGGTTTCCTTCTTCCACAATATCAATCACTTCACCGACGAGCAGCCCGTCGCCAAAGATGATTTTTGTACCCGGTCTGGCCTTTTTGCCGGGGCGCACCAGCGTTTCCCAGACATTGTCGGATTTGCGCCGCAGCAGAAGAACCTCAATCAGAGCACCCTGCTGTGTTTTCGGATCCTTCAAATTCACCGGCGTCTTCTGCTGTTCCTCCGGATCGTTCAAATTCACCGGTGCCTTCTGCTGTTCCTCCGCATCATTCAAATTCACCGGTGCCTTCTGGCCGGATACCGTTTCCGCCATTCCGGTCTCCCCCCGCAAAGAATCCCCGGCAGATCGTTTCCCGAAGCCCGGCTCTGTCAAAACCCGGTGTCCATACAGCCTGGCCGGGATAACCTTTGTATTATTCAGCACCAGGCAGTCGCCCGGACGCAAATAATCCGTAATATTATAAAAATGGCGGTGCCAGATCTCGCCAGAATCTTTATCCAGCACAAGAAGCCGGGAGGAAGCGCGATCCTTGAGCGGATCCTGCGCGATCAGCTCCTGCGGCAAATCAAATTTAAAATCAGATGTCTTCATGGTTTGTTCTCTTAATACTCCTGTTTCTCTATTATTGCATCATTCTCTGTCATGCACAGCTCCATGCCCCTGTCCTGCTGTCTTATCGCTGCACGGTTTTCCTCCGGACCACACAAGCCCCATTTATACCGTACGCGCAAAAAGAACGTCCTGCTCCTTGATTTTCCAATCCCCATTTTCCAGATCCACAATCGTGACGGCACAGTTTTTAGGAACACCGCCGCTCCAGAAATCCCGCAGCGGGCAGTGTGTGATATTTGCCAGCAGCGCACGGGAAGCCGCTCCATGGGTAGAGATGAGAATATTTCCCGATCCGCCTTCATCTCCGGCCGCCCGGCCTTTCTGCTTCAGCTCCTCTAAAAAATCCCCCGTCCTTGCAAGCAGACTCTGGAAGCTTTCCCCTTCATCGGGAGGAAGGTATCGCTCCGGCTCATTAAAAAAGCGGATAAAATTCTCTACCACAAGAACCCCGTTGTCATCCCGCACCTTTTGCCCTTCCATCACGCCGAAGCTGATCTCCAGCAACCGTTCTTCTTCCACGATGGGAACTGCCGGGCGCAATTCTTTTCGTACATTTCCGCCGTTCTGCGCCTCCAGCACCAGCCGGACCGTCTCCTTCGCTCGCGCCAGAGGACTGGTATATGCCAGATCAAAAGAAACATCGGCAAGTCCCCGTCCGGTCCCCACCGCCAGCCGCCGCCCGTTTTCATTGAGCTGCGTGTTGGTTCTTCCCTGCAGACGGTAAGTAGAATTCCACTCCGTCTGGCCATGTCTGATTATGTATAATTTCATCCTGATATTATGACTCCCTTTTAGTGTCTGCGCTGATCGTGCACAGTGCTTTTTTCAGTGTTGTTATAGTTTTCATATGCATGCACTTTTCCGGCACGGTTCATGATGTTCATAACCATGCATGCCGCCGTGTCGCCTTTTCCACATGATCTGCATTCCTCATCTGCCTTTTGCATGACTGTTACAGTCCGCATCAGCCCTGCGCAGTACTTTTTTCCCACGGTGCGGGCATATCCGGCGAAAACAGCTCCGGCGCGGCCAGATAATGATTGATCTCGGCTCCGATAAACCAGAGGTACATGCATACGTAAAGCCACAGCATGATCGCGACCAGTGTGGTCAGAGAGCCGTAAAGGACTGACATATTCGTGGAAAAATCCAGATAAATGGAAAAAATAAAAGAGAAAAGGCTCCATGCAACCGACGCAAAAATCGCTCCCGGCAGCTGGCCGGACATCTTCATCCGATGGTTCGGCAGATAGCTGTACATAAACAAAAATAATACCGTCAGCACCACCATCGCAATCAGAGCCGGAATAATCGTGCTGAAATCCGGAAGAAAGCTCAGCAGTGTGATCTTCTCGGAAACAAAGCCGCTGAAGCCATATCCCATCACCATAATCACCGCACTGACCCCGATCGCAATCACCAGCGCGACCATATATACGGCAGCCCAAAGCCGTGTCACGAAATAGTTTCTGGTCTCCTCGATCCGGTAGATGGTATTCAGGCCGTCTGCCATTCCCAGCACACCCTTTCCGACCGTCCATATGGCAGCAATGACCGTGCCGGAAACCAGCGCGATGGTCTGATTATAAATGGAGTCCAGAATCGGTTCCAGCAGGTCCCGCACGTCAAACGGGGTGATTTCCTCCACCATGTTTATAATCTCCCCCGGTGTGACCGAAGTGTATTTCAGCATCGTGATCAGCAGCATCAGCAGCGGAAAAAAGCACATCATGAGAAAAAAAGCCGCCTCCGCAGAATGTGCGCGCACATGGTCCTGATTTACCTTATTTACTACATTTTTCGCAAATATGATCGTGTCATGGACTTTTTCCATATCCCATTCTCCTCGCTTACTATATTATTCGCAAATATGACCATGACCGTATCATGGGCTTTTTCCATATCTCATTCTCCTGGTATCCATTCCGTCATATGCCATAAGGCAGCTTGCAGCTGCCAGTCGGGTTTTTGTCTTTCTGATCTGACGAAGATTCTTCCTGCTCAAGTCTGTCGGGGCTGCCCTCTTCTCCTGATCAGTTTCCAAAATAATATTCCAGAATTTCCTCACAGGAAGCCCCCTGTGAAGCCATCTGGGCGGCGCCGCTCTGACTCATGCCGTTCCCATGTCCATAGCCGCCGCCGTAAATGCAGAGTACGCTCTCCGACAGATCGATATAGAAAAAAGCACTTGGCAGCATCTGCATTCCTGTAACCGTAGTCTCATCTAAACGCACTACTTCCGTTTCTTCTGAAGAAAGAAACTGTCTGATCGCGTACTCTCCCGCAATTTCCACGCTTTCCTCCCCCGCCGTCACGCGCAGAAGAAGAGCCTGTCCATTTCCACCGCGCGATACGACAGCGACCTCATCCAGACACTCCGCGCAGATATCGTATTCTGTATCAAGCTTTTCCAGAATTCCGGCAGCCGGAATCTCACATTGCCAGCGTACCCAGACAGATCCATATTCAGCCTCATCCTCCACCGTTTCCGAAAGGAATTCGCGAAAAGCCTCCTCCTCTCCAAGATCATCCCGTTTTTCCGAGAGGCAGGAGGTCGAATAATATTGCACATCGTCTGCCAGAAGAATTTCTCCGTCCGTCTGGTCTACCGCATCACGGGAGCTGTCCGTGGCGCGGTAATTATTATATACTTGAAATCGTACACTGTCATCCAGATCTGCCATGTTTTTTTCATTTTTACCATTTTCCAGACTCTGCAGGACAAATGTCCGGGCGCAGACAGCCTGCGCCTTCAATGCCTCAGCCGGATAACCGGACGGCATCTCGCTCGACACCACCCCGCAAAGATACTCCCGCAGAGAAAGTACATTTACCAGAGCCAGTCCGTCCTCCAGGCGATAAATATAGAGGTCTCCCTCGTATGTCGGTGAACCATCCGCGCGCTCCAGACTCGTCACTGTCAAAGCCCCATCCTCTCCCGGAATCAGGTGAAGTGCCTCTCCCTCGCAAAGATCATCAGCGGAGATGAGAAAAATACCATCCTCCTCCGCCTTCTCCACGTCAGCTGCTCCTTCACTTTCTTCCCTTTCACTCAAAAGGGAACCTCCCAGAGGACCTGCAGATACCGCTTCATCCGCAGCCTCCGGACCTGGAAGGAAGGTATAGTCTTCCGCGTAGGTCCCGTATTCTACTGCAAAGCCCTGCCCGCCGGATATCGTAATAAAATCAAGCAAAGCATCCGAATACTCGTTATCCAGGATCTGTACCCGAACAAGTGTTGATTCATCCGCCGAAGTTTTCGAGAGAATCGAAAACGATGATTCCTCTTTTTCCGTTTTGCTCAGATTTGCTGCAGTCGAATCATTTCCCATATCCTCCAGAATTTTTTCGGCAGTGCTGTCTATCGTCTCATCAGAATTCGCATCAGCGGTGCTTCTCATCGTCTCTTGCGAAACCACCCCAGCAGCATCCGCGCTGTCCGCCCTCTCTTGTAAAACAGCCTCAGCAGCATCCGCGCTGTCCGCCCTCTCTTGTAAAACAGCTATGGCAGCCATGCTGCCCTCCGCCTCGCCCCGCGTCACATAACCATAAATCAGATAAAGAGACCACAGTACAATCGCCGCAAGAAGCAAAAGCTCCACGATTGTCAAAAGCCGGTCCGCTATTTTAGAATGCCTCATTCTTATTCAGATCCAGAACAATCATCCTCGTCCATGTCTCTTTATTCTTATTCACCGGCAGCCGGTTTCATGCCTTTTTCAGTCAAAGCGACCAAAGCGAAGCTTAGACAGGATGCGGCTTCAGCCGCAGCAAAAATCTTTGCCCGTCGTTAGGTTCTCAATTTACTTCGCAGATCGGAACATACTGCGCATGAAAAAGCAGCCGCCGCGCCTGCAATAGCGCGGCGGCTGCCAAGCACGTTTTGAATCTTATAGAAACGCTTCGCGTTTGGCGGCGCTGTGGAAACGCCCCCTCGCATGCGCTCGGCGGCAAGTCGCACCGCCATTTATAGAAACGCTTCGCGTTTGGCGGCGCTGTGGAAACGCCCCCTCGCATACGCTCGGCGGATATCCTGCCCGAAGGGCAAGGATGCCACCCGGCGAGGGCAAGTCGCGCCGCCATTTATAGAAACGCTTCGCGTTTGGGCGGCGCTGCTAGAAAATAATAGCAAGTATTGCGATCACCGCCAACATACAGAAAAATGGAGTGCTGCAGCAGCCTCTGCGCGGATATCCATATCCGCCCCAGCGCCTGCGCGGCGGCGGGGGTGCTCCCGGGCCGCCTCGGAAACCGCCTCCGCGCGGTCCTCCAGGGCCGCCTCCGAATCCGCCGCCCGGTCCTCCCGGGCCGCCACCGTGTCCTCCAGGTCCTCCCGGACCGCCACCGTGTCCACCTCCAGCTCTTCCTGGCATAATTATTCCTCCCTCCTGTCATCACGAAACAAATAGAAACGCCCTTCGCCGCAGCCCGGCGAAGGCATGCAGCGCTGACAATATATCAAACGCAGTCATCAGCGCAGGCGCTGTTTAAACTCCTGCTCTGCCTCGCGTCTCTGATCCTTTTTGGCAATATCCTGCCGCTTGTCATAGAGCTTTTTGCCCTTCGCAAGGCCGATCTCTACCTTCACAAGGCTTCCCTTAAAATATACACGCAGCGGAACCAGTGTGTAGCCTTTCGCGGCAATCTTTCCCGCCATCCGGCCGATTTCATGCCTGTGAAGGAGCAGCTTTTTCACCCGGAGCGGATCCTTATTGAAAATATTGCCTTTTTCATAAGGACTGATATGCATCCCGTAGATCAATACTTCACCATCCTCTATCCGCACAAAGGACTCCTTGATGCTGCACTTTCCAAGGCGCAGAGATTTTACCTCCGTACCGTGCAAGGCAATGCCGGCCTCATAAGTTTCTTCTATAAAATAATCATGATACGCTTTTTTATTATTTGCAATCAGTTTGATGGACTCTCCCATTTCATGGCTCCCACTCTTTACGATCTATATGATACAGGCGGCAAAAAAGAAAGGGGACTTCTGCTTTCCCGCATCAGTCCCCGCCGTTCGTCAAAAACCAAGATTCAAAACAACCGCAAATACGATAAAGGCAGCTGCAAGCCATTTTGTGATTTTAACGATATTTCCTTCCATGGAACGCGACTTGTTCTGGCTCCAGTAGGTATTGCCTATACCGCCGATCGAGCCAAGCCCCTCGTCTTTCCCCTGCTGCGCAAGGACAAGCACTGTCAAAACAATGCATATCAATATAAAAATCACGGTCAGAATAATTCTCAATATTGCCATTGGTTACACCTCCTCGCCAAACATAGACAGTCTACCACACTGACTGTTTAATTGCAAGGATAAATTTCCTCCTGCGGTGAAAAAATTACGGTGCTGAGTGCCAGAGGTATCTGTACTTCGCTGCCGGTGGATTCTTTATAACTCCGGCTACAGGGCCAGCTGCTTCACCGGAACTGATTCTCACAGGAGGCCGCCAGCCCCAGGGAATCCTCAATGCACAGCAGCCGGTTGTATTTTGCCGTCCATTCAGCGCCATGCGGTGCCCCGCCCTGGAATTGCACGGCTCCGACAGCCACCGCCAGATCCGCCGCAAACGTATCCTCCGTCTCCCGCGGGCAGCAGGAAACCACCGTCCTATAGCCATTTTTCCGGGCAAGCTCCGCCAGAGCAAGCACATCCGTCAGCGTGCCAGCCTCACCTGCATTCAGCCGGATGGCATTTCCCGCCCCAGAGCGAATCCCCTGCGCAAGCCGCTTTCGGTCTGTGTGAAACAGGTCTCCGCCGACCAGCTCCACCCTTCCGCCAAGGTGTTCTGTCAGCTTACTCCATCCATCCCAGTCATTTTCCTCCAGAGCATCCTCCAGAACCCGGATCGGATACGTCTGGCAAAGCTCCTCCAGGTAAGCGATCATTTCCTCACGGCTCCGCCGGATCTCCCGTCCGCTGGCGGCACTTTCTCCGGCAAATACATAGCAATCCAGGGATTTTTCATACATTCTGCCGGCCGCGGCGTTGATCCCCAGCACAACATCCTCTCCCGGATGCCCGCCGGCTCTCTCAATCGCCTCCGTCACCAGCGCAAGCGCCTCCCCAGCATCCGCAAGAGCTGGTAAAAAGCCGCCATTTTCACCGACCACAGCCGAAAGCTTTCTTTCCCTCAGAATATTCTCCGTCTCCTCGTAAACCCTCACGCACATCCGCAGTCCCTGTCCAAGCAAACGCATTCTTACCGGCATGATCAGGATTTCCTGAAAATCCATAGCTTCCGCCGCATGGTTTCCCCGGGTTAAAATGCCCATCATCGGTGAAGGCAGACAGCAGGCGATCATCCCCCCAAGGTAGCGGTACAGCGGCTGATTACAGGTCTTCGCAGCCGCCGCTGCCAGAGCCAGCGACACACCGTATCCTCCGCCGTGATGGCTGAGAATCCGGTCAATCGCGGCCTGTTCGTAGACATTTTCTCCAATCAGCTCGCCCGCCAGCACTGAATTTACAAAATGGCAGACATCCGAAAGGCCCTGCTCCCCGCTGCACGCCCCAAGCTCCGTGCTGGCATTTGCACCGCACCGACAGCCGGGCGCACCCTGGGGAAGCACAACCCTCCCAATGCTGCCATCTTCCGTCATAACCTCTATCTTTGCAGCAGGAATTCCTCTGGAATCCAGAACCTCCTGCGCATATACATCCACCACGGGCATATCATTGTACATACTATTTCCTCCTTACCTGCACAGCCTTGCGAAAGCGCCTCTGCTCCGGCTGTCTCTCTGGAAATAGTATATCCCGCTGTTTATCATTTCACTCAAAAAACCACGATTCCACTTTTTCCCTCTCCTGCAATCGCTCCGGCCAGGACTCGCCCGCTTCTGTCAGAATATAGCTCCTGCATGGATACGCCCTGCCAGACAAAGACTCCTGCAAGGCTAAGCCTCCGGCCAGACAAAGGCTCCTGCAAGGCAACAACTCCGGGAAGGCGAGAACTCCGGCCAGAAAAAGGCTCATCGAAGGAATACACGCCGTACAGACAAAGACGCCTGAACG
>JAJQFO010000003.1:0-882 GCA_021201095.1 Lachnospiraceae bacterium | reverse complement strand
ATTCCTGCCTCGTGTCTATCTCGCGTCCCCGTGTATAACTCCGGCCAGGCAAAAACTCCTGCAAGGCTATAACTCCGGCCAGACAAAGGCTCCTGCAAGGCTACAGCTCCGGCCAGACCAGAATTCCAGTCAGATTGACACAAGCCTCACACAGGGCAGAATTCATGAAGAGGTGTCATGTGAAGTCTTAATCAAACTGGCTGTTATACTCCTCAAAGCCATCCTCGAAGCCGTCGTCGAAGCCTTCCTCAGAATCATCAAATGGAAGAGTATCGATCTCATCCTCTCCCTGCTGAGCCTCGTTTTCATCAGGAGTGTTCCCTTCTTCAGAATCCTCTGCTTCTTCCCCGGAATCATCCGCATCAGAGGATGTCCCCGCCTGCAGCGTCACTTCTACTTCGCGCGCCTCATAGGTTCCGTTATTTGCAGTCTGGACTTCCAGGGTAATGGTCTCGCCCGGTGCGTAATAGCTCATCTTTTCAATCAATTCTGTCGAGCTGCTCACACTCTCTCCTTCAATCGCAGAGATAATGTCGCCGCTCACGATACCCGCCTCGTCCGCGGCAGAGCCTTCTGAAACCTCATATACAAAAGCGCCTGCAGGCATATTATAGGTCTCAACCGCCTCATCCGAAACCGTCAGAACCGTAGCCCCGATGTAGCCTCGTTCAGAATCACTCAGTTTATCTCTGGTCTCTTTATTAATCAGCTGCTCCAGAACCGGAACCGCGTCATCCATCGGGATCGCATATGCCATCCCTTCCGCACCATCCCCGGTTTCCTTCGCCACGCCGATGCCGATCACTTCGCCGGACGCGTTCAAAAGCGCGCCGCCGCTGCTGCCAAGATTTGCCGCCGCGTCTGTCACGATCACTTCCATGG
>JAJQFO010000141.1 GCA_021201095.1 Lachnospiraceae bacterium | reverse complement strand
GGTATGGAATGCTTCCCGGTTTATCATGATGAATCTGGACAAGGCGGGAGAGGATGCGATTCCGGAGCAGATCGATCTTTCTGAGCTGACGGCCGCGGATAAATGGATTCTCTCCAAGGTCAACGATCTGGCCGAAGAAGTGACGGAGAACATGGATCGCTACGAGCTGGGAATCGCCGTGCAGAAGGTCTATGATTTTATCTGGGAGGAATTCTGCGACTGGTACATTGAGATGGTAAAACCGCGCCTTTACAGCGAGAACGATACTTCAAAAACGGCTGCGCTGTGGACGCTGAAAACGGTTCTGACGAATGCACTGAAGATGCTTCATCCGTTTATGCCGTTTATTACCGAGGAAATCTTCTGTACCCTGCAGGGAATCCAGAATGAAGGCGAGAATGGTGATGCGGCAGACGGGGAAGAACTTTCTGCGCAGAAAGCTGGAAACGATTCTGGCCGAAGCGCCGCTGGTGAGCGCCAAAGCGCGACAGCGGATTCATCATCTGACAGGAAAAACAGAAGCACGGCACGCATCGAAAATCCTGCATCCGGCTACGCCATGCCGGATGTAGCGGAGTCAATCATGATTTCCGCCTGGCCGGTGTGGAAAAAGGAATGGGATTTTAAAGAGGACGAAAAAGCCATTGAGACCATTAAGGAAGCAGTCCGCGCGATCCGCAATGTCCGCACGGGCATGAATGTACCGCCAAGCAAAAAAGCGCAGGTATTTGTGGTTTCGGAAGATGCATCCATTCGTTCCATCTTTGAAAACGGGAAGGTATTCTTCGCGACGCTGGGATACGCGAGTGAGGTGCATGTACAGGCTGATAAGGAAGGCATCAGCGACGACGCCGTATCCGCGGTATTCCCGGGAGCAGTGGTGTATATGCCGTTCGCAGAGCTGGTGGATGTCGAGAAAGAACTGGCCAGACTTCAGAAGGAAGAAAAGCGTCTGGCAGGCGAGCTGGCCAGAGTGAATGGAATGCTCGGGAATGAAAAATTTGTAAGCCGCGCGCCGCAGTCCAAGATTGATGAGGAGCGGGCGAAGCTTGCCAAATATACTCAGATGATGGAGCAGGTGAAAGAGCAGCTGGCGAGACTTGGCCGGTGAGAAACTTCGCTGGCATATGCTTTGCTGCCAGACGAAGATGCAACCTGAGAAAACAGATTCTGTTGCCTGAGGAAGATACGGCCTGGCCGCAGGCTCTGCAGCTGCCGGAAAATGCGCAGTATGCAGATCCTGCGGCCAGGGTACAATTATAAGATGGGGGCGAATACATATATTATGGAAGAAAATGCTTTGATTCCTATGGAAGATGAGTATGTGGAAAAAATGTTTCTGGGTCAGATTGAGAATCCGATCGCTGCGTCGGGGCTTTCTCTGACGCAGGCTGAACGGATCATCGACCAGATGGTAGAGTATAAAAAGATGCGCATGATGTATACCTGTGCGCTGAAGGAGATACGGACGAAGTTTGATGTTCTCAATACGGAATTCGGTGTCCGTTACCAGCGGAACCCGATTGAGTTTATTACCATGCGGGTGAAAAGCACGCACAGTATTTTTGAGAAGATGCGCCGCCAGAATCAGATGTTTACGATGACGAGCCTGGAGGAGAACATCAGCGATATTGCCGGAATCCGTGTGATCTGCTCCTACGTGGACGATATTTATATGCTGGCACAGGCCCTGCTCGCGCAGGACGACATTACGCTGCTGCGGGAGAAGGATTATATTTCACATCCGAAGGACAACGGCTACCGCAGTCTGCATCTGATTGTCAGTGTGCCGGTCTTTTTTACGGACCGCAAAAAAGATATGAAGGTCGAGGTGCAGATCCGCACGATCGCCATGGACTTCTGGGCGAGCCTGGAGCATGGGATCAAATACAAAAAGAATGTCCCGAATCAGCAGGAAATTGTGGAACGTCTGAAAAACTGCGCGGAAGTGATTGCGGAGACAGATATGACGATGCTGGACATCCGACGGGAGATGGAGGACGATGACATACGCGAAAAAAGAGAGCAGTCCGGCAGGTCGAGTATGGAAACTCTGCTGGAGAAGCTGAAACGGCTGGACACTCCGATCGTGTAGAGGCAAGCCAGGTTCCTATATGCATAGTGCCAGGGAAATAAATCAGGAATATAGCGATAGAATCGCGCAGATTTTGGAGTGCTATGGGGCGTCGGACGGCAAGTGGAACGGAGAGCAGTTTTTTCACAATATACTTTCAAGAAAATGGAGACAAAAAACACGTGCCGCCGGTATATGACAGCCTGCGCGTAAAGAAAAACGGGGAAGGATACAGGATGATAGATCTGACAATTTTGCGGGAGAATGCGCCTATTACGGTCGTCGGGCATCCGGTCGCGGATTTTGACTGTTATGCGTCGGGATTTCTGATGGAATATGTCCTTAAGGCGCTTGGTATAGAGGCTCATTTTGCCACGCCGGATGGAAGCGTGGACGAATATTTTGAAAAAAAGGCACAGGAGCTGGACTTTCAAAGAAAAGCTGCCAGCGAGATCCGGCCGGAGGATACGCTTTTTTTAGTTGACCATACCGCGAAATATCCGAATAAGATCGTCGGCTGTTTTGACCACCACCCTCCGCTCTTCGAGATCCCGGTAAACTATGTGAGAGATCACAGTACCTGCTGCGCGATCATGATTTACCGGTGGGCAGAAGGTCTGGGAATTGAAATTCCTAAGAAGCTGACGGCACTTACGGTCTATGCCAACTATATGGACAGCCTGTCCTTTAAATCCTCCAAAGGAAGGAAAGAGGACAGAGCATGGTGCAGGGAGAAAATAAGGGAGCTGGGGATGAATGAAGAGGAGGTCGTGGACTTCGGGTATGGTCTTACCGATACCTCCCTGCCGTTTGAATCTTTTCTGCTGACAGGGCTCAAAACCTATCCGCTCCTGGCAGAAAATCGCGTTTTGAAGGCCTCCTATATCGTCGCAAAATCGAGTGAAATCGATGTGAAGCGTGTTGTTGAGGTGCTTTCCGGACATCTGGATGATGAGGTGGCTGCGTGGTGTTTTATCATCAATAATGTTGCGGATGATGAAACACGGCTTCTGGTGATCACGAAAAGGTTTTACACAGATCAGACGATCCGGCGGAACCTCGGCCGGGGAAATGATATTGTTCCTTCTCTGCAGAGCATGCTGAGCTTTCAGAATGATGGGAGCTTCACGCGGTGGCTGATTGAAAAGAATCTGCAGATTTCCACAATGGAATCCTGCACGAGCGGTCTGATAGCGAGCACGATCACAGATTATGAGGGTGCTTCCGCGATTTTGAAAGGGTCGCTGATCACCTATTCGAATGAGGCGAAAATTCTGGAGGGAGTACCCTCTGATGTGATTGAACAGTGCGGCGTTTACTCCAAAGAGACGGCGGCGGAAATGGCGCGCAGTACAAAACGTATTTTTCACAGTGATGTGGGCATCGGCATCACAGGCTCCTTTGGCAATCTGGATCCGGCAAATCCGGATTCTGTCGCAGGGGAAATTTACCTGCAGGTGGACTATTCCGGTAGAGAGGCTCCGGTGAAGATCGTGATGCGGGAACTGACACAGAGCCGCAAAGAGATCAAACAGAGCGTGACGCATCTGGCGCTGGCGATCGCCTGGGCGACGCTCAGATACCAGATATAATATGCAATATGCCGCATGGAGGGCAGCACGATGTCTTTACAATTTATATTTGGCAATTCCGGCAGCGGGAAATCTTATTTTCTGTATCAGAAAATCATCGAAGAGTCCTGCCGTCACCCGGAAACGAGCTTTCTGGTGATCGTACCGGAACAGTTCACGATGCAGACGCAGCGTGATCTCGTGATGATGCATCCGAACAAGGGCATTATGAACATTGATGTCCTGAGCTTTCGCCGGCTGGCACATCGTGTCTTTGAAGAGGTGGGAGCGGACCGGCGGACGGTGCTGACAGAGACTGGAAAGAATCTGATGATCCGCCGTGTGGCAGAGCTGAAAAAGGATGAATTAAAGGTACTTGGCGCACGGATGAACCGCCCCGGATATGTTTCTGAGGTGAAATCGATTCTTTCTGAGCTGCTGCAGTACGAGGTTTCGGATTTCGATCTGGGATGCATGCTGGAGTCTGTGGGCAGCCGTCCGCTGCTGCACGCAAAGCTGGAGGATATCCGGGTGCTGTACCGGGCTTTTCTGGAATACCGGCAGGATCAGTTCATGAAGCCGGAGGAGCTGCTGAGTATTCTCACGAGGGTGGCTTCCCGCTCAAAGCTTCTGAAGCAGAGCGTGCTTGCTTTTGACGGATTTGCCGGGTTCACGCCCTCCCAGCTGGATGTGCTCGGCGAGCTGCACCGTGTCTGCCCGAAGCTATATCTGACCGTGACGATTGATGCGCGGGAAGATTTTTTCGGGGAAATCAGGGAGCATGAGCTTTTCGCACCGAGCCGGCGGATGATCCGAAGCGTGATGGAAGTGTGCGGGGAGGAATACGATGATCCGATTGTGCTGGGGCCTGGCAGATGCTCGAAGCGGACGTGCATATCCGGGAACGTAAAGACTGTAAGCACGTTGGATGATGCAGAAGCTGGGAGTGAGCCGGACAGTGCAAAAATGGCAGGCACATCGAATGGTGCTAAGATGGCGGATACATCGGATGCCGTGAGGCCAGCGGATATATCGGAT
>JAJQFO010000025.1 GCA_021201095.1 Lachnospiraceae bacterium | reverse complement strand
CCTCTTCGCCGTTGATCTTTACAGAATCAATCGTCATAAAGCTGTCCGGGTAAGCAGCCTCGCCGTTCGCAATCTCTACATCAAAGAATGTAATGTCCGCCGCTGCTGTCTCAAACTCCAGTGCTACCGTGTACTGGCCGTAGCCGTCCACCTGAGCCGTAGTCGCCGTCACGCCCTCGTACTCATTGCCGTCATACCAGTACTGTGTCGTCCACGCACTGTCAGCAAAGGTCAGATAAGCGACCGTGTCATCCGCAGCCAGCGCGGTCATAGATCCGGGAAGAGCTCCCATCACCATGGCTGCCGATGTCGCCGCTGCAAGAATGCGTCTCATCTTCTTTTTCATTTTTTGTCCCCGCCACCCAAAAATTATCTGCAGACAGACGCAGATTCTTTCGGATGGTTTCTCCTTTCTTAAAATTTTCCTTCCGTTCTCCCTGATATCAGGGGCAAAGCTATGAAAGCAATTGTCTGTATAAAAAACAACTATCCCCAGCTTACATGGATTCCTTCAGGCATTTCTGATGAGAAACTCCTGTCAAGCCAATCAGTCTTTTGTAATTTTATACAAACTATCCGATTTTCATTTTACAGGATTGCAATTTTTTATACAATGATTTATACTCGGGAAGGATTGATTTATTCTCCACAACCTGATTGGAATATATGAGGTGTATTTTCATGAACAAGGTCTTTGCCGCCGGCTACTCTTCGATTCATCCATCGAATTTTGTATACGATGCCCCCCCTGCGAGGCATCTGCTGGTGATGACACACACTCCCGCCATCTTCCGCTGCGGTGATTCGCTGGTGCCGTTTCCAGAGGACACTGCCATCCTCTATGAGCCTGGTGAGTCGATTTATTACTGTGCGAATGGGGACAGCTACAGCGATGACTGGCTGTATTTTTCTACAGATGAAAAAATGATTCTGGAATTTCCCTGCCGGAATCGTCCATTTCCAATTTCCGAGCCGGAATACTGCTTCAACGTGCAGCAGCTTATTACCTGGGAATACTATTCAGACAAGGACAGAAGTGATGACATTCTCTCGGACCTGGTACAGATTCTGTTCAGCCGTCTGTACGACGACACACTGGCCATGCGGGAAGCCACGCCTTTTTCTCATGCACTTTATTCCCTGCGCAAGTCCATTCAGACTGAGCCATGGCTTGGCTGGACGGTGAAAGGAATGGCGGAGCGGCTGAACATCAGTCCCAGCTACCTCCAGTCCCTTTACAAACAGCAGTTCGGCATATCCTGCATTGAGGACGTTATCAACAACCGCATAAAAAGAGCGCGGCGTCTGCTGGAGCACACACAAAAAAGCTCCACCGAAATCGCAAACGAATGCGGCTACCGCTCAGCTGAGCACTTCAGCAGGCAATTCCGCAAAATAACCGGCATGACGCCGCTGGAATACCGCAGAAAAATGGGGGACGATCATGCCTGACCCGGAACATTTCGAATCACAGATTCTTCCAGATCACATGAGCATCCCCCTTCTGTTCAGTTCATCTCACAGGGTACGCAGGCTTTCCGATCGTCCGTAAATCTCACACGGACTGCTGATCACCAGCCTGCAGCTGATCCCTTAGTGAATCGCCAATCCCTTATAAACATCAGTCTCGTTGAAACAGATCCCTTGTATAAACCTTCTCCCGCACGTCATCCAGACAGGAATCATAACGGTTTGCAATGATAGCCTGACTCCGTTCCTTGAATGCTTTCAGGTCATTGACTACCACACTGCCGAAAAAGGTACTGCCGTCCTCCAGGGTCGGCTCGTAAATGATCACAGTCGCGCCTTTCGCTTTAATCCGTTTCATCACGCCCTGGATACTGCTCTGGCGGAAATTATCGGAATTGCTCTTCATCGTCAGACGGAAAACACCAACCACGCAGGCCCGCTCTTCCTTGGCGCTGTAATCGCCGCGGTTATAGTAATCATAGTATCCTGCCAGCTTCAGTACTCGATCCGCGATAAAATCCTTCCTCGTCCGGTTGCTCTCTACGATCGCTTCGATCAGATTTTCCGGCACGTCTGCGTAGTTTGCCAGCAGCTGCTTGGTATCCTTCGGAAGGCAATAGCCGCCGTAACCAAAGCTTGGGTTATTATAATGAGAGCCGATCCGCGGATCCAGGCAGACGCCGTCAATAATTGCCTGCGTGTCCAGACCTTTCATTTCTGCATAGGTATCCAGCTCATTAAAGTAAGCAACCCGAAGCGCCAGATAGGTGTTCGCGAAGAGTTTGACCGCCTCTGCCTCCGTAAAGCCCATAAACAGGATATCAATATCCTCCTTAATCGCGCCCTCCTTCAGCAGACTGGCAAAGGTATGCGCGGCCTCCACCAGACGTTCGTCTCCCTGATCGGTACCGACGATGATGCGCGAGGGATACAGGTTGTCATACAATGCCTTCGACTCCCGCAAAAACTCCGGGCTGAAGATAATATTTCTGCTGCCCATCTTTTCACGGACAGACTGTGTATATCCTACAGGGATCGTCGATTTGATCACCATAATTGCTTCCGGATTATATTCCATAACCAGCCGGATCACTGCCTCAACCGCCGAAGTGTCAAACTTCTGCGTATGGGAGTCATAATTCGTCGGTGCACAGATCACCACAAAGTCCGCATCCGAATAAGCCGCCTTCGCGTCCAGCATCGCGCGCAGATCCAATTCTTTTTCAGCCAGATACTTCTCTATGTAATCGTCCTGAATCGGAGATTTTCTGTTGTTGATCAGTTCCACCTTTTCCGGAAGGATATCCACTGCCGTTACCTGATTCTTCTGCGCAAGCAAAACCGCGAGACTTAAGCCCACATAGCCGGTGCCTGCCACTGCAATCTTATACTTTTTCATTATCTGAAACCTCTTTTATATCGTTTTATATTCTTTTGCATCTTTATAAAGATCCTTCACAATACAGCACAGATCCATATATATCGCTTTCGCCGGTCTTCGGTCAGCCGGCAAAAATCCCTTTCCTTTTTCCTTCTTCTATCTGAAAACAGGCATTCATCATTACACATTTCAGTGAAGCGCGTCCAGATATTTTCCCTCCAGGACATCCATCAGATACTGTCCGTATTGATTTTTCTTCAGTTCCTCGTAAATCGCCAGGACATCTTCTCTGGTAATCCAGCCGTTCAGATACGCAATCTCTTCCAGGCAGCCGATCTTTCTGTGCTGATGTGTCTCCATGGTCTTTACGAAATCTGTTGCCTCTGCCAGGCTCTCATGCGTACCGGTATCCAGCCAGGTGAAGCCCTGTCCCAGCAGCTCTACATTCAGATTGCCAGCCTCCAGATAAATACGGTTCAGATCCGTGATCTCCAGCTCGCCTCTCGCGGACGGCTTCAGGTTTCTGGCATACTCTACAACACGGTTGTCATAAAAATACAAACCGGTCACGCAATAATTACTCTTCGGCTTCTGCGGTTTCTCTTCGATCGATACCGCCTTGCCCTCGTGGTCAAACTCTACAATACCAAACCGCTCCGGATCATCCACATAATATCCGAACACCGTCGCGCCTCTGCCGTTTTCCGCATTTTCCAGCGCAGCGCGCAGCCGTTTTTTCAGGCCATGCCCGGCAAAAATATTGTCCCCGAGCACCATCGCCACGGAATCGTCCCCGATAAAATCTGCACCGATGATAAATGCCTGCGCCAGTCCGTCCGGACTTGGCTGCACCGCATAGGAAAGCCGCACACCAAACTGTCGTCCATCACCAAGCAGTGCCTCAAACCGCGGCGTGTCCATCGGAGTAGAGATGATCAGAATGTCCCGGATCCCGGCATTCATCAAAACTGACATCGGATAATAAATCATCGGTTTGTCATAAATGGGCAAGAGCTGCTTACTCGTTACCTTTGTCAGCGGATAAAGCCGTGTGCCCGAGCCTCCCGCCAGAATAATTCCCTTCATAACTATCCAGTTCTCCTTTTCCATCGCAAAAATCAGACCTGCACCTGTCATCTGCTTTTGGCAAACACTTATTCCGTCCCAGGGACGAAGATAACTTCCCTGCGAGGCGACGGCGCATCTTCTGCATTACTCGTTCTCTTTTGATCCCGTTTCATTTCACCAGCCGTGTGGTATTATACCCCATCTGTCCGTATATGGCAAATAAAAAATATCGACCGTCTTTTCACATCCGTCATTTTTACAAAAAATACTTTTTTTGCTCTTTTTATGCTCATGAGCAATAGCGAAACACAATTATTTCTGATTTTTTCTGAAAGTTTCATCTTTAGAAGTTTTTCGACAATTCAAGCCGATACAATGAAAGCCGCGCAATATAAAATCGCTTCGCGATTGGCGCGGCCTTCGTCCATACTCGCACAGCGAGTACGGACATGCAATGAAAGCCGCGCAATATAAAATCGCTTCGCGAGCGCCGCCCTAAACGCGAAGCGTTTCTATCAATGGCGGCGCGACCTGCCGCCGAGCAACGCGAGGGGGCATTTCCCGAAAGGCACGGCCTTCGTCCATACTCGCATGGCGAGTACGGACATACAATGAAAGCACAAATGAAAAAGTGAGAAAGGATCACGGCATGAAAATCTACAATTACAACGGCACATCCAAAAACAGAATCGGTGAAAGGGTCCGGGAGCTCCGCAATGCTGAAGGTCTCTCCCAGAAAAACCTGGCAGCCAGGCTGCAGACGGAAGGTTATAAT
>JAJQFO010000050.1 GCA_021201095.1 Lachnospiraceae bacterium | reverse complement strand
CAGCTGCACCGGACGGCCGACCATCATATTAGAAAGACTTTGTTTGTCCGTATCCTTGGTGTCCACGGTGCCGACATACTTTCCTTTGCGCAGAACCGTAACCCGGTCCGCGACCGACATGATCTCATTGAGCTTATGCGAAATAAACAGAATGCTCTTTCCTTCCTTTGCAAACGCCCGCATCGTCTCAAGCAGATCATCGATTTCCTGCGGTGTCAGCACCGCGGTCGGCTCGTCGAAAATCAGAATCTCATTGTCCCGGTACAGCATTTTTAAAATTTCCACACGCTGCTGCATGCCGACCGTGATGTCCTCCACGCGGGCATCCAGATCCACCTTCAGACCATATTTTTCAGAAAGAGCCTCTACCTTTTTGCGGGCCTCCTTCTTTTGCAAAAAACCGAGCTTCGTAGTTTCCGCGCCCAGAATGATATTATCCAGGACGGTAAATACTTCAATCAGTTTAAAATGCTGGTGAACCATGCCGATCCCCAAAGCCGTGGCATCGTTCGGGTTGTTGATCTTCACTTCCTGCCCATTTTTCCGGATAGTGCCCTCCTCCGGCTGATACAGGCCAAACAACACGCTCATCAGCGTGGATTTACCGGCGCCATTCTCACCAAGCAGGGCATGTACTTCTCCTCTTCGCAGCTGGAGTGTAATGTCGTCGTTGGCGATAATGCCCGGGAACCGTTTCGTGATGTGAAGCATTTCAATGACATTATCTGGCTGCACCACGTTTCCCCCCTTCGTTTTCTCTTTTTATACGCACGAACTATGTCATAAGGTCGCCAGGTGCCGGTATCACTCGCTTAGTGCCAGCCAAAGCGGCGATGAAACAACTGCAGACCAAAACAAAGCGCAGACTCTTATGACAGTCCGGCAAGGTAGTTCGCGCATAAACCACAGACGAGAAAATCTCTGTCCAATTTGTTTTTTTTAAAAAAGGGGAGGGTGCAAATGCGCCCTCCCCTTTCAAGAGCCAATCTGCCAGATCCGGAAGGGAGATTGATTCATCTCCGCTTCCGCCGTATCAGACTACTCAATCATGGTAACAACTGCGTTCTCAAAGCTGTCGAAATCAGCGTTCTCATAGTCATTGTCTACTACGAGTGTGCCGTCAACAACCTCAGCGAGAAGCTCTTCATAATCCTCTACAGTGAAGTTCTCCAGAGACCAGGTATCGGTCGGAAGGCCTACCGCGCCGTCCGCTGCGCCAAGAGTCGTGGTTGTGCCGCCAAGAGTATCCCACTCGCCGTCATAGTAAACGCCGATTGCGTACTCAGTAGCCGCCGCAAGACCCTTCATTGCGGAAGTGATAACCGTATCAGACTCGCTGGACTGGTCAACGTCAACACCGATCACATAGCCGTCATTTGCGGACGCTGCTGCTGCGATGGAGGAGAACATAGCGCCGCCGCAGGCGAACACTACTTCTGTGCCGTTGGTGTACCAGCCGCTTACCATGGTCTGCAGCTCAGCAGATGCTGAGTAAGCGGAACCATACAGCCAGGAATAATTGATGTTTACTGTGGTACCAAGCGCAGCTGCAGCATCATTTGCGCCCTGCACGAAGCCATAGCCGTAACGGCAGCAAGCCGGGTTTGTTCCACCGCCGCCGCCTGAGAAACCGAGCTCAGTGAAGCCTTCCATGACTACTGCGTAACCTGCGAAGTAACCGCACTGCTCTTCCTGGAAGTTGATACCCGCTACGTTAGCCAGAGCATCCTCTCCGTCATAAAGAGTATAACCATCGATGAATACGAACTGCACATCCGGATAAGCGATTGCCGCCTGAGTCAGAGCTGCTTCCTGAAGATATCCGGCGCAGACAACTACTTTTGCTCCTGCGTCGCAGGCAGCTGCCATCGCGTCATAGCGGTCATCATCCGTAGCTTCGCTCTCGTTTGCCGGCTGATAGTACTTATAAGAAAGACCATTCTCATACGCGTAAAGCTTCACGCCATTCCAGGTACCCTCGTTGAAAGACTTATCCTTCAGGGAGCCGACATCTGTAACGAATGCGATCTCATATGTACCGTCATCCGATGTCATGGTATCCTCAATATCATCTGCGGATACCGTCTCCTCAGCCTGAACCGTAACCGCGCTAAACGATACGACCATGACAGCTGAGAGCATCAATGCAAGCAGTTTTTTCTTCATTTTCTTATCTCCTTTTCCTTTTGATTTATCCTCAAGCCCATGCAGAATGGCTGTGTCCGTTCCGCGGTATCGCGTGTACAGAATCGGGTCTTCTGTCATCCGGCTCCGGATCAATGTAGTTACCCCCTTCGCGCGAATCTCCCCTTCCGCGCATGGATTGCACATAGCTGTGGTTAGTATACCACATTTTTCGACAAATTGAACTCTTTTTTTCAAGAATTTTACAAATAATTACTTACTGCCTGCACATCTCGCACGCGATCTCTGAGGCCAGCTTCGCGTTGTTATATACAAGCTGAATATTCGCGTCAAGGCTGTCGCCGCCGGTGATGTCCTTGACCTTGGCGAGCAGATACGGGGTCGTCTGTTTTCCTTTAATGCCAAGCGCCTTCATCTCTTCAATCGCCTGGTCAATGCATTTATTAATGTATTCACAGTCCATAGAATATTCTTCCGGGATCGGATTGGTCACCAGCATGCCGCCCTTCATGCCCAGATCCAGCTTGGTCATCCAGGCCTGCGCAATCTGTGCCGGAGTATCCAGACGGTAATCTACTGAGAATCCGCTTTTTCTGGTATAGAAAGCCGGCAGCTCTTCCGTCTGATAGCCGATCACCGGTACACCCTTGGTCTCCAGGTATTCCAGCGTCAGTCCCAGGTCCAGGATTGCCTTTGCGCCTGCGCAGACCACCAGCACCGGGGTCATGGCCAGCTCTTCCAGATCTGCAGAAATGTCCATCGTTGTCTCAGCCCCTCTGTGCACACCGCCGATACCGCCCGTGGCAAATACCTTTACGCCGGCCATCGCGGCAATCAGCATCGTAGTTGCTACTGTTGCAGCTCCGTCTTCCTTTTTCGCCACCAGGACCGGCACGTCGCGGCGGCTGGTCTTGATTACATCCAGCCCCTTTCGGCCAAGGTAGTCAATCTCTTCTTTACTGATGCCCACCTTCAGCCGTCCGCCGAGGATGGCAATCGTCGCAGGTACCGCGCCATTGTCGCGGACAATTTTTTCTACTGCCAGAGCCGTCTCCACGTTCTGCGGATAAGGCATTCCATGGGAAATAATCGTGGATTCCAGTGCCACTACCGGCTTTCCGGCATCAAGCGCCTCCTGTACTTCGGGGGCCACATCCAGATATTTACTTAACTGATTCATTTTTTTATCCTCCTGTTTCAATATTTATGGTTCAGACTCCTTACTGCTTTATAGTGAGAGTAAGGTCTTTATCCATCCGTTTCACGTTATGATGCAGCTATTTTGGCGGATACGCCGATTCTCCCTGGCTGCTCATATCTATATCCGGTATTCGATCATACATGTCAGATCTTTTCATCGAATGACTGGAATCCCTGCGCGTGCATGTACGCCATCCGCACTCATCAGCTCGTTGATGGTATGCTCTCCCTCCGCGCAGATCGCTCCGGCTGCCAGCGCCAGTGTACCGGACTCTTTCAGGGAGAAACCCATGCGGTACGCGTAAGCCAGAGCGGCAAGGAAGCAGTCGCCCCCGCCCGTCGTGCTTTTTACATCGGTCGGAATGCCCGGAAGCAGCAGCATCTGTTCCTGGTCGGCACAGAGTACTCCCTTTGGGCCCAGTGTAATAAATACTCTGTGCACACCGGCACGTAGAAGCGCATCAGCGGCGGCCCGGAGTGATTCCTCGTCCCGTATCGGAATACCGGAGAGGATTTCCGCCTCAAGTCGGTTGGGCTTCAGCGTGTGGAGCCGTGAAAGCACAGGCTTGAGCTTTTGCATTTTTCTGGTGGATACCGGATCCGCAAAAAGCGGAACGGTCACATGCTCCGCAAGAAAACGAATCGTCTCTTCCGGCAGATTTGCGTCAATCACGCATAGGCACGACCGATTTATCTCATCAAGTGCATCGGCCATCACCTGAGGCGTAAGCTTTTCGCAGAGTGCCATGTCAGAGATCGCCAGCTGCATTTCTCCTTTTTCGTTCGTAATAAAAACATAGCTGGAGGTGGTCATATGCTCTTCTATAATGGAACCTTTAAGATCAATTCCCAGTGAATTCAGCTCCCGCCGGATTTTTTCCCCATAGGAATCACCCCCGAGTGCTGTAATCAGGGATACCGGCTGTCCAAGCAGGCACAGATTATGCGCGATATTGCGTCCTACCCCTCCCATGGACATTGAGACAATACCCGGATTGGAATCCGCACACACGAGCGGTAGAAAAGGCTTTGCGCAAATATCTACATTTACCGCGCCAACCACCGTGATCCGGGACTTTCCTGATTGAAAAGCCAACGGTAACGCACCGTGATCCTGATCTTTTTTCTGTCTGATAGAGTTGCCGCGCATGTCCATAGATATGAGCCTGTCCTTTCCGGTCCTGTGCTGTTTTTTTCCTGTCCGTATAATCTTCCTGATATCATCAGAGAACGTCAGTCAAAATCTGTCTTAGTTTATCACAGGAAAGTCTTTGCCACAAGTACCAAAAATGAGAAGAAAAAGATTTATGCCCTAAAACCAGAAAGTCTAAAATCTGTAAATTCAAAATCTGTACGTGCAAGCTAAGCCATAAGAGTTACCGGCTTGCCGGTGGATGCCTTATGGCTCCGGCTATCTGGCTCGTTGCTTCGCGGGAATAAACAGATAATGAATTTATTTACACATTCTGCCATTTGTGATAAAATTCCACTTAATTTGAATCACTTGATCGAGTCAAAGTCCCCGATGCCAAAAGACGGGACATCCGTCTTGCAGCGACAATGACAATAGACAATGGCAAAAGGCAGCAATGGAAGATTCGTTGCTTCGCGAGAATAAAGGAGGAAATCATTTATGAAGATCGGTCTTGTATTAGAGGGCGGCGCGATGCGTGGCATGTATACTGCTGGTGTTCTGGATGTCATGATGCACAATCAGATCCAGATCCATGGTGCAATCGGCGTTTCTGCAGGCGCCCTGTTCGGCGTCAATTATCTGTCTGGCCAGGCAGGCCGCGTGATCCGCTATAATAAACGCTTCAACCATAATAAAAACTACATGGGCATCCTGCCTTTATTAAAGGAAGGAAATATTATCAGTACGGAATATGCCTACCACGACGTTCCCTATGAGCTGGATGTGTTCGACGACGCAGCTTACAAAAGCGCGGCAGAGACCATTCCTTTTTACGCGGTAGTCACAGATATTGAGACCGGAAAGCCAAATTATGTACGGATCCGCAGCGTATACAAACAAATGGATGTCCTGCGCGCGTCCGCATCCATGCCTTTTGTTTCTAAGCCTGTAGAAATTGGAGGACGGCGCTTCCTGGACGGCGGTATTTCGGACAGCATTCCCTTCCAGTGGATGCTCAAAAACGGCTATGACAGACTGATCGTGATACTCACCCGTGACCTTTCCTATCATAAAGAGCCGATGTCGCCGGCACTGATCCGGACGTTTTACCGGAAATATCCCGAGCTGCGGCAACAGCTGATGCAGCGGCACACCACCTACAATGACGCCATCGATGCCCTGAAGGAATATGAGAAGGAAGGGCGCGTCTTTGTGATCCGTCCCTCTTCCCCGATCGAGATCGGCCGCATTGAGAGTGATCCCTCCAAGCTGCAGATGGTCTATGAACTCGGTCTTGAAGACGGAGAGACACAGCTGGATGCGCTGCGAAGCTATCTGCACTGAATCCTGCGCAAATCAGGTATCCGATGCCGGCAAAGCGTTCCATTGTGCTATTTTCTGCGCGATTGCTCCCGCACCGTCGGTCTCTCCGAGATACCCATACTGGCTAGAATAAATAATCGCCTCCGTCTGCAAAGCCCCTTTGCAATGCTTTTGCAAATGGAAATGGATACGGCTGGTCACCTCCGCCATGGTCGGTTCCAGCCAGCCAGCTTCCAGAAGAATGCCGACAGCCTCCTCTGTGGTGTTGGTATCCAGCAGCTTCCTCACGGTTTCCGGGGGTGCCCCGGCGCGCATGGCCTGTGCCGCGATCAGCTCCGCGCGGCAGTCCGCATGCGCCGAATGGGTATTCATAATTCCTCCGGAAACCTTGATAAATTTACCGATATGCGCGACAAACAGAATCCCTTCGGCCCCCAGCTCCTGCGCAATATCCAGCGTCTCACCGACATAATTGCTGCATTTCATGGAATCTTCAGCCGGGAGACAGTAAGTATGTTCCGACGTTAAATTATCATTACAGGCTGCCGTGTTTTCAGAAAATGTCTCGTCCGGATTCCTTCTCGTATTTACAGAAGACGCCTCATCCAGATTTCTTAATCTCGTATTTGTAGAAACACCGCCCCTCCGAAGAAAATCCTCCCCATAATTTCCAGGGGTAACCAAAATATACTTCTCACCCGAAGCGACCTTCTGCTTCATCTCGACCCGGATGCTGGCAATCAGAGCCTCTTCGCTCATGGGTACGACGATTCCGCTCGTCCCAAGTATGGAAATGCCGCCAACAATCCCAAGATGTGGGTTAAATGTCCGCCTCGCAATTTCGACTCCCTCCGGCACGGAAATGGTAATTTTGAGTCCGCCATTGTATTCAAAGGATTCACAAACCGTTTCTACCTCCCGGGTGATCATCTCGCGGGGCACACGGTTGATCGCCGCCTCACCGACCGGCTGCTCCAGTCCCGGCCGGGTCACACGGCCAACGCCGGCACCGCCGTCGATGACTATTCTGGCACCAGTGTCTGAAGTGTTCCTGCCAAAATATTCAGCCCGCGCATAGATCCGTATGCCATCCGTCGCATCCGGGTCGTCACCGGCATACTTGCGCACCGCACATTCTGCATATGATACCCCGCCTGTCTCAATGTGCTGCTCTTCAACAGGCAGATGCAGCCAGATCCCTTTAGGCGTAAGCAGGTCTGCCCGGAAACACATTCTGCCAGACAGAAGCATCTGTGCGGCAGCCTTTGCCGCAGCAGCCGCGCAGGATCCCGTCGTATAGCCGCAGCGCAGCTTTTTATTCTGCTTCATCACATACTCACCCTCAATTCCCGTCATACCGGGAGGATATGGAAGCGGACTGATATCCGAAAGGCAAAGAGGCAGCTTCCGTTCTTCCAGTTCTAAAGCTTCCTCCGCCTGCCAGATTTTGTCAACCGAGGGTTCCCTGCCTGAAGACGATGCATCGTGAATTCCTTCCTTGCCAGCAGAGCCTTCCATTTGAAAAGCGGATTCTTCTCCATCCCAGTACAGTTCGCAGGAGAAGCCTTCTCCATTTTTTACCTGCCATTCAAAATAATCATGATGCGGCCAGGCGTAACGATCCAGAATCGCCATAATGGTCCCGCCATGTACCACGAAGGCCACTTCCCGGGCACCCTCCTTTTCGGCTTCCAGGCAGGCTTTTTCAAATGCAGCACAGCACCGTCCGGCAAATGCCCTCCGGCTCTCTCCTCCCGGAAAGGTTTCCGTACCGTTGCTGTCAATCCATTTCTGATAGCGCACGTCGTCTTTGAGCTCCTCATAATTTTTATACTCAAACTCGCCAAAATCCATCTCCCGCAGCTGCGGCACCTGCCTTGGCGGCACCTCCGGAAACAGAGCGCCTGCCGTCTGGACACAGCGTGCAAGAGGACTCACAAACACGCAGTCCGCTCTGGGATAATACTCTTTCTTTTCCTTCAGCAGGCAAAGCGCCTCTTTGGTCAGCGGTTCATCCGTTGCCCCGACATAGCGGTGTTCCAGATTTCCGGCTGTACTGCCATGCCGGATCAGATTGATTCTCATTTTTCGTCTTTCCTCCGTAAAAATCAGGCATAAAGTTCATGCTTCCCATCCCTGTCTGTATAACGCAGCAGAATTTCTGCATCAAACATACAGAGCACACGTATAGAGACAGGATATCATAATACATTTTTATCCGCAAGTTCCGAAAAACAGCGCTTGTATTTCTGCACTATTTTTGTTATGATTGCATATCGAAAACACAAGTGACAAAAGCAACATGAATCGTAAATGAAAGGACCGGATTTTATGGGGCAAACTGACACGGATACTGTATATAATGAGGATCGGATCCTGACGATCCCGAATGCGATGTCTCTGTTTCGACTGGTATTGATTCCTCTGATCGTCTGGCTGTACACAGTACGGCAGCAGTTTATCGCCGCCGTCGGAATGCTCGCTCTCTCAGGCATAACCGATATCCTGGACGGATTTGTGGCAAGAAAATTTCACATGGTCAGTAAGATCGGAAAGGTGCTGGATCCCATCGCGGACAAGCTGACACAGGCTGCGCTTCTGGCCTGCATCATACTGGAGCGGCACTACATTGCCTTTCTTTTTGTGATCATGTTCATCAAAGAAATGATTATGATCGTCTGCGGTCTGGCTGTCATTAAAAAAACTGGAGAACCCTACAGTGCAAAATGGCACGGAAAGCTGACCACCTTCCTTCTGGATCTGACCGTAGTCCTGCATGTCCTCTGGCGCGGGATCCCGGAGCAGCTGTCAATCGCGCTGGTAATCCTCTGCACAGCAGTCATGCTGTTCTCACTCATCGAGTATCTGAAGGAAGACCGGCGGCTTACTCACAGCTGCTAAAAAACAGAATAAAGCTCTGTAAACCATCTGGCTAAAGCCGTCTTTAGCCAGAATTCCTGTTGTTGCGCAGAAAAAATATCTGCTCCAATCTGCCACATACCGTCACAACCCTCCACTTAGCTTATGCCTGGCATCTTTCTTCATTCGCGCATCCGGCAATCTCCATCAGAAGTGTCAGCTGCCGCCGCGGAGATAATGCCGCTTCCGGTTCATCAAGAATATACAGCCCATTTGAAGTCATCACAGGTTTCCGTTTCCACATGGTATTTCAGAATATAGGATAACAGCGAAGATTCAAAAAATGCTTGACATCGTCTCCTGTTTTCATTAAAATACGCATAAAGGAAACGGGTTTTCTTACTGAGTAAGGTCTTCGGACTGGAAAAGCTTTCTCGTTTCTTTTTTATGTTCATAATATCATATAAATACAATCGCCCATCTTTATTATGTCTTATCAGCATAGCAGCCTGAAACACATTATATCGTTCTACTTCACCCTCATTCCATATTCTTTCCTTCTCCTATAATTCAACGACACTCCATCTGCATCATGCCAATGTCCGCTTTAGGAGTTCCTCCGCACTTTCGTCCTCTGGATTACTCGTTCCCAGCTCCCCACGGAATGCTTTTGCCAGAATGGATTTTTTCATGGTGTCGATGGACTCTAATGTTGCTTCTACTTTTGCTTTCGCTTCGGCTTCTTTAGCGAAAAAATTGTCAAGGATACGGACGATTTCGGTTTGCTCTTCTAAATATGGAACACTGATTCGCACTTTTCTTAATCCTTTAATGGGGACTGTAAGCTGGGCTGTTCCCGTGGCTATATCTGTAGCTTGTTCAAAAACGTCGTGTGATTGCAATATATACCATAAGTACTGCGATAATATTTCTTCATTATTGGGTTTCAGCAAAGCCATATGGCGTTGAAAGCAGAAAGGTCTATCTGAATCCACAAGCACAGCTATGCCATATGACCCAACTAAAGTATATAAAACATCGCCTTTTTGTGGCTTTCTGGTATCTGTCAATGAATTATAGTATTCTTCTGGAACATAACGTGCCTTTTCGAACGATAAATGCCCTGTGTTGATATCTGATATTACCAAAAAAGCTATTCCGGTATCAGATTTTGGTGGTGGCATATGGTCACCGTCATAGATGCTAAAACAAACATCTTCCAAAGCTTTATTGTGATTAGGAAACGAAGGAAAAGTTCCTGTAAGCTCACCACTAAATGCTTTTCGAAGGATAGATACTTTCCTTGCTTCAAAACTCTCCAACGCCTCCTGCGCCTTTTCCTTCGCCTCATCCAGCTTAGCAAACAGGCTCTCAATACGGTCAACGATGCGCTGCTGCTCAGCAAGCGGGGCTACCGGGACAGGATATCCTTTTACAAATTTAGGCTGTGCTCTCATCAATGATCCACCGACGCCAGATACGTTCGAAAGCATATATTCACGGAAAAACTGCGATCTGAAACAGTACATCAAATATCGTGAATCAATCTGTTCATTCCGGACAACGATCCACTCAGAAGAAGCCAACAGTATATTTTCCGTATACTTGGAAACCATCCATACACGATTTATTCTCGGATTGATTTTACATAAAAGCACGTCACCTTCCATAACAGTTTGTTTGGAAGAACCAATTTCCACGCCTGTGACAATCTCTGGAAAATCGTTTGCGCTACTTGGCACGCTATATAATTCAAAGGTATCATCAGGCATTGCCGCAGGGTCAACAGAGCCACCAGAATAATGATTAATTGATTCCACTGTTACCCAACACCAATTTCTCGGCACCTGATAAGGCTGTTCCTCCACCGGGACAAACGGCGACTTCTTTTCCGCCTTTTCGGTCTTTTTCTTTGCCATCACACCGCCTCCGTTTCCAGTGACTTCAGCTCATTCACGACGCTCATCAGCAGATCCATCGCCTCCTCAAGGTTGGCTATGCATTCTTCAGCGCTTTCAACCGGGTCGGGAAGTTCGTTGTAATCCACCAGGGATTCGTCCCGGATAAGCCCCAGATCCAGACTGTTTCCTTTTGCTTCGATTTCCTCTCTGGTGAATTTGTGCCAGCGTTCATCGGTTACGGCACTGCGGTCTTCTGCGGTATAGGCCATCTCGAACCCGGCAAAATGTTCTTTTTTGAGCGGATTTGTCTTACCGAATGACGGCATATTCGTGCGAAGATCGTAGAACCATACTTCGCTGGTGTTGCCCTTGTCCGTCTTGCCGCGGGTAAAGAACAAGACATTCGTCTTGACACCCTGCGCGTAGAAGATGCCGGTCGGCAGGCGCAGGATCGTGTGCAGATTGCATTTATCCATCAGGTCGCAGCGAATCTTTTCGCCGTCGCCATCCTGAAATAAAACATTGTCCGGCAAAACAACAGCCGCGCGGGCTTTTCCGTCTGCTTTCAGACTGCGGTAAATATGCTGAAGGAAATTCAGCTGCTTGTTGCTGGTCGGGAAGGTGAAGTCGTCACGGGTGGCACGCTCTCCACCCTTCTTAGTTCCAAATGGCGGGTTGGTCAAAACCAGGTCGTAACCCTTCATGGATTTGCCGACATTGGAAAGGGTATCTCCGAGCATGATCTGTCCTTCTATGTCATGGAGCATGGCATTCATCAGGGCAAGACGGTGTGTGTCATGCACCAGCTCACAGCCGGTAAAAGCCTCTTCGCGTTCAAATTTTGCTGTATCGGCATCCAGTTCAAAGAAATCATCTGTGTGATCACGAACATACTGACTCGCGCCAATCATAAACCCAAAAGTGCCGCAGGCCGGATCGTTGCAGCGTTCCCCAGGCTGAGGCTTCATCATGCGCACCATGACATCAATCAGGACGCGGGGAGTGAAATACTGGCCTGCGCCGGATTTTTTCTCATTGGCATTTTTCTCCAGGAGTCCTTCATAAAGGTTTCCGAGTCCCTCCTCACGAGCCGAAAACCAGTCAAGTCCGTCGATGGTTGTGATGATCTTTTCGAGATTCTTTGGCTCATCGATGTTGGTAGCTGAACCCTGATAGATTTCACGGACGCGCCCGGTGCAATTCTCACCCAGATGTGTAAGCAGCTCCTTGTAAAATTTTTTTAATTCTATCCCGCTCTTTGCCGTGAGATTGTCCCAGCGATAGCCCTCTGGTATCTGGCTTTCGGCGCCTGTTTCTTTTGCCATTTTTAAAAACAGGATATAGGTCAGCTCCGTGACATACTGATGGTATGTGATTCCGTCGTCTCTCAGTACATTACAGAGATTCCAAAGTTTCGAAACGATTTCCTGTGTTGTCATGCCACTTTTCCTCCGTCGTCATAAAGATACTCGTTTAATTCAAGTACCAGATTTCCCAGCTGGTTTCCAAAGACCTTATTGATCTTTGCGAATCCGCCGTGCTCTTTAAATCTGCTGTCTTCATCAAAAACCCCGACATTTAAGACGGACTCCTTCATCAGATAATCCTCCATCCGGCGGATCCAGCCCAACTCCTGTTTTGAAAAGTTATGTGCCTTTCGCAGCTTGTCAACAGCCCTGCGTATCCTTGCCTCGTGGCTGATCAGAGGCGAACCGATTGCATAACGCCTGATCAGGCTGATGATATCAGCTGTCATCTCTTCATTCGTCAGCTGTGAGATTGCTGTATTTAACTGCTGTGTGGTATAACCCTCCCGGTCAAGTGTCAGCATCAGAGACTTTAGTCCTTCACGGGTTAAATCACCTGGCCTGGTGCAAATAATAGTAAGCGCAGCAATCTCGTTCAGGTTATTTTTGATAAATGCTGAAAATTCGTCCAGGTAGTCCTCCGGCCGTACATCGTCTTTTCCGTAGCCTCTGGTATGGGAAATCAGTTTGTCTTCCTTATCAGAAATAACAATCGAATTTCCTCCCTCCGGCGAAGAGTTCTGCACCATTTCGAGCATATCATAAGCAGCAAGCAGGCGCTCTCGCGCATCAACCGGAGCAAGACCCTCGATGTTAATAATAAACTGGTCGGGGTTCATCCCTCCGGACATATCAACAAAATGGTCTACTGTCTTTTTATCCATGCGTCTTTTCTTTCGCTGCAATTTGGCAACAATCTGGTTAATCTGATTCTTAACCTGCTCGTCACTTTCCATCTCACTTAATCCATCGAGCAGCTGCGTGAAAGTAGTCGCAGGGTTTGCGACGACCGGCTTCATCGTATTAACAGCTTCCAGAGAATCATAAACGCCTACCGGATCATAAATTTCAAAATGTGTTTTATGGATTTCCGGGCAGAGTCTCGTAGCACGTCCCAGCATCTGCTCAAACAGGATACGCGATTTCACGCGCCGCATAAATACAAGCGTAGTAATCTCCGGCACATCAATCCCTGTGGTCAGCAAATCGACCGTAACCACAATGGATGGATACTCCTCATTCTTAAAACGCTTGATTGCTTCCTTGATTTTCTTTTTGTTTCCTCCGGCAACACTGCCGGTGATTTTCATAATGGCATCATTATCCACACCGGTTTCCGAATAAATGTCTTTCAATATGGAAACAATCAGATCAGCATGGTCATCGTTGACGGCGTAAATCAGTGTTTTCCCGGTTTCACGAGGGCTTTCCGGATCAATTTCACGCGCAATTTCAGTCAGAACCGCGCGATTAAAAGGCTCCGTAATGACACGCCTGTTAAATGAGTCAACATCAAAATCAAGCTCATCCTCCAAAAGCTCACTGTTTGTGATTTCTCCCGTTTCCGGGTCATAAACAGTAACCGTATCGCCGGGCTTATAGTGTATGCCTTCCGTGCTGAGTTTTGTCTTTAATGTATGCGGCGCGTCATGGTCTACCAGATACCCCTCAATAACAGCTTCACGATAAGTGTATTTGAATACCGGCTTGCCGAATATTTCTGTGGTCTGCAGGGCCGGAGTTGCCGTCAGGGCTATTTTAACCGCGTCGAAATATTCAATCACACTGCGATATTTGCTCTGATAATCGCGTTGATCCCGGTAAAGTAGTTCATGATCGCTCATATCCTTATCGAGAATATAACCCCTGTGCGCCTCATCAACGATAACAAGGTCGTAGTCAGATACTGCAGGCATGGTTTCACCGTCATTGTAAAGAATTCTCTTTACCATTCCCTGGACGGTTGAAACATGAATTCTGGTCTCCTTATCAATCGTCTTATCTTCCAAACCTTTGATGGTGTATATATCATCCAGCGTCAGAAGATCTTCTAATTTAACTTCCTTAAATACATCCATCGCCTGGTCGCCGAGAGCCGTGCGGTCTACCAGAAACAATATTCTGCGAAAGCGTCCGTTTTTCAGGAAACGATATATCATGCCAAGAACCGTCCTGGTCTTGCCGGTACCTGTTGCCATCGCCAAAAGTACAGACGTACTGCCGTTTATGATTGCTTTCTCCGCTGCTTTTATAGCGTTTAACTGGTAAGGCCGCAGGTTCAGCCCATCTTTATCAGTCAGAAAATCATATGGCATGTTGGAAAGATTCTTGTTTTTACTTTTGACATCAGCTGCAAGAAGCTCATCCATGCCATCCGGGCTCATCCATCCATGTAAAGCACGCGGTGCATTGTCAGGCTTTCTTAAGTCAAGAAACCAGATACCCGATTTCAAACGATACTGTTCCAGATAGGGTCTGCCATTCGTTGCAAAGGTAAAGGGAACCTTGTATTCCCCCCACGTTCCGATCTGATATTTGCTGTCCTGCTGCCGAATACATCTGGAATAATCCTTGCACTGATAATCAATCACAGATGGAATATCCGTATGATATTTTTTTGCCTCCACCGTAGCTATGAGCCTTGTGCCGATAAAGAGAGCATAATCAACATAGCCTTTGGTCGCAACTTTAGAGTCTGTCGGATATTCCGCAATCGCCAGATTATGTCCCTTTGCAGGACGTACTCCTTTCGAGTACCTGATATTTTCCGTATCTGCTTCCCAGCCAACCATGCGGAGCTGCTCATCAATCAGAAATCTTGTTTCTGCTTCTGACTGAGGCCTCTTCGATGCAGCTTTTCCAGCCTGCTTTCTCCGCTCCGCCTGAGGAACAGCCGGGGCTGACGCGGCAGCCGCCTGTGCGGATTGTTCCAGTTCCTTTTCCTTCTTTTCTTCCTGTACCTTATCCGAAGCAACCGGTTCACTTACTTCTTCTGGCATAACAAAATCATGATGTTCGTAATTCCAGTCTCCATAAGTCTGCATAAACCATTCACACAGGCTGTGAGTCATCTGGAGAAATGATTTCCCTTCTGATACGGAGGAATAATTTTCATGTACTGCCTTATTGCGGATTTTACGAAGGCCATGTAATATGGATGCCAGATCACTTGTCAGAAGTCCTTCTCTTAAAAGGGTATTTATTCTGGCAGCAGCAGTATTGTCGTATGGCAGCGGTATTCTGTCGTATGTAAACATCAGGTTCACGATCGTTTCCCCGATCATGCCAAGCTTCATCAGGCATGAATTTGAGTCGCTGTAGCAATACTGCTCCGCTAATTTTCCAAAGTTGCCCAGTACAGGGAACTGTTCATCCAGGAATGCAAAATTTGACTGCATCTCATGTCACCTCATTTGTATGTTTCAGCGATTAATAATTTCGGCTTCCAATTATGATTTGCAAATTTATAGGCTTATGATACCATCATGGATATTTTATTTCCACATATTTCTTAGCCAAATACGACAATTTTGTATCTGGGATATCAACTGTGTGGTAAACACACTTTATTTTTTCTTATAGTGATTCACATCCCCGAAAAACCTCTGTCACTGTGTCCAGTTTTATGCCCTTTCACGTCATAATGATTTACCGTAGCAAAAGCTCCTGCTCTGCTAAAATCAGAAAAAGGCACCCGATTCTGATGAACCGAATGCCCTTGTGCTTACGTGTTACGCTTTCGTAAATCTGACGAATTCTTCATCCGTGCATTTTACATAATGGGTACCGGATACCAGATGATCCGTTCCCTTGCTGTAATCCAGACCGGATGTTTTATAATCATAGGTCAGTGCGACCCTGTTTTTCTCTACAGCCGGATTCGGCGCGGGGATCGCAGAAAGCAGACTCTTTGTATATGGATGAACCGGGTTTTCAAAGATTTCCTCCGTCGTGCCGGTCTCCAGCAGATGTCCGAGGTGCAGGACACCGATGCGGTCTGAAATATATTTCACCATGGAGAGATCATGTGCAATGAAGAGGTATGCCGTGCCGGTCTCCTCCTGAATATCTTTCATTAGATTGACCACCTGCGCCTGAATGGAAACATCCAGCGCAGAAATGCATTCGTCTGCAATGATCAGCTTCGGATTCATAATCAGCGCCCTGGCAATTCCGACACGCTGCCTCTGTCCGCCGGAAAACTGATGCGGATACCGTGACGAATGCTCCGGAGAGAGTCCTACCTTTCGCAGAATCGCGCTGATTTTTTCATTCCGCTCAGCCCGGGTCTTATAGTTGTGGTGGATGTCCAGACCCTCACCGATGATATCCGACACCTTTTTTCTGGGATTGAGAGAAGCCATCGGATCCTGGAAGATCATCTGCATCTGCGTACGCAGACTGGAGGTATCGGGTTTGCTCATCTTACCGCTGATGTCCATCCCATTAAACTGGATCTGTCCGGCTGTCGGATCATAGAGGCGGATGACACTGCGGCCGATCGTCGATTTTCCGGAACCGGATTCCCCGACCAGGCCGTAGGTTTCTCCCGGATAGATTTCAAAGGACACATCATCCACCGCACGTACGGTAAATTTCTTGCTGACCCGGAAGTACTGCTTCAGGCCGCTCACCTTCAGAAGGGGTTTTGGATCATAATTGGCCGCCATTTTCTAGCACCTCCTTCTTCATTCGTTCAATGCGCTTCTTCAGTTCTTCCGGCATCTCTACCTTCGGTGCGCGCTCATCCAGCAGCCAGGTAGCCGCCGAGTGGGTTTCCGTAATCTGGAACATTGGCGGCTCCAGCTTGTCGTCAATTTCCAGCGCATACTTGTTGCGCGGCGCGAACGCGTCTCCCGGCTTCTCATGCAGAAGGTTTGGCGGAGATCCGGGAATCGTATAGAGACGTTCATCATCCGTATCCAGATCAGGCATCGCGGAGAGCAACCCCCATGTGTAAGGATGGCGCGGATCATAAAAGATCTCGTTGATCGTGCCTTTTTCCACGATTTTCCCAGCATACATCACATTCACATAATCCGCAACTTTGGCCACCACGCCAAGATCATGTGTAATATAAATCACAGAAATTCCGCGTTCTTTCTGCACACGTTTGATCAGCTCGACAATCTTAGCCTGGATGGTCACATCCAGTGCCGTAGTCGGCTCGTCGCAGATCAGCAGATCCGGATTGCATGACAGTGCGATTGCGATTACGACGCGCTGCCGCATCCCGCCGGAAAGCTGATGCGGATAATTTTTCATTCGCTTTTCCGGTTCCTCAATTCCGACCTCTTTAAGCAGCTCAACCGAACGGTCCCAGGCTTCCTGCTTCGGCGTCTTAAAATGCCAGATCATGCCTTCCATAATCTGCTTGCCGATGGGCATCGTCGGATCCAGACTGGTCATGGGATCCTGGAAAACCATGGCAATCCGCTTGCCGTTAATATGCTGACGGATCCATTTTTTATCCTTCTTCAGAATATCCACAGTCTCTTTGGAGCCGTCCGCATGGTGATAAGTAAACTCAATCGATCCCTTATTAACCGTTGCGTTGGAAGCCAGAATCCCCATAGCCGCTTTCATGGTCACGGACTTACCGGAGCCGGATTCACCTACGATAGCCACAGTCTCGCCCTTCATCAGATCGATGTTGACGCCCCGGATGGCATGCACCATCCCCGCCGTCGTCTTAAAGGAAATATCAATATCTTTGATCTCCAGAATTTTTTCTTCCCCCACGTTCTTCACCTCACATTTCCTTCATCTTCGGATCCAGCGCCTCGCGCAGGCCGTCCGCCACCAGGTTGAAGCTCAGCATCAGCAGCGCCATCACAACAAGAGGCGGCACAATCTGGTAAGGATGTGTGGTCAAACTGTTAAAACCATCCGAAATCAGCGATCCGAGGGAACACTGCGGTACCGGAATGCCCAGTCCTACAAAGCTTAAGAATGCTTCTGTAAAAATAGCCGTCGGGATAGAGAACATCACCTGTGTGATGATTGGCCCGATAATGTTAGGCAGCACTTCGCGGAAGATAATGAAAAAGCTGCCGGCACCCAGAGTCCGGGACGCAAGGACAAATTCCTGTTCCTTCAGCTTCAGCATCTCCGCACGGGCAATACGGCTCATGCCGATCCACTCGGTCAGCATCAGAGCGAAAATAATCGTCAGCATACCGGGGGAAAGAATCAGAAGAAGTAGCGTCACAATTACCAGTCTGGGGATGCCATTGGAAATCTCCAGGATTCTCTGCATGATCATATCGGTTTTTCCGCCGAAATAGCCGGAAATCAGGCCATAACTCATGCCGATTATCATATCAATCAGCGCGGCTGCTACCGCAATAATCAGCGATACGCGCGCGCCGGACCACGTACGGGTCCAGATGTCGCGGCCGTAGATATCGCTGCCAAACCAGTAGTAAACATCATCCAGGTCGTTTTCTTCATATCCGTTTTTGACCTTCGTGCCGGAAGTCGTACTCATGGTCTCCGTGCCGTCAAAGATGCCCAGGTTTTCCAGCACCGGGATGCGCGGAGCGAGATTTTTCTGGCTCAGGTTCTGCCCGGAATAGGTGTATTCATTCATGCCGGGGCCGATGACGGCAAAAAGAGTAATCAGCAAAATCAGCACCAGTCCCAGGATTGCGCTTTTTTTATGCGCAAAGCGTGTCAGCACATCTTTCCAGAAGCTCTGGGAAGCAAAATTCGTGTCAATCGCGATATCCGCTGCGTTATCCTTCAGGCGAAAATCCGAATCAACCGGGATATAACCGCCGGAAGCCTCATCGGAAGCAGTCGCTGTGCCGGCACCAGCCGCTCTGGCGTGCAGCGTAAAGGGATGTTTCCATTTCTCTTTTTTCATAGGTCAGTCTCCCTCCTTTGCCAGCCGAATTCTCGGGTCAATCACTCCATAAAGGATATCTACTACCAGCATAATACCAATGTAAAGAGCGGAATAAATGAAACTAAGGGCAATGACTACATTGTAATCATTGGACTGAATCGCGTTTACCAGCAGACTGCCCACACCTGGAATTGCGAAGATTTTCTCGACCACCAGCGAACCTGTCATCAGGTCAACCACCAGCGGAGCCAGCACCGTAATGATCGGGATCAGAGCATTCCGCAGCGCGTGCCGGAAAATCAGCGCAGAGCCGGAGATTCCCTTGCTCTCTGCGAGCAGCATATACTCGCTCCCCAGTACCTCCAGCATTTCACTTCTGGTAAATCGGGCGATCGATGCCATTGTGAACATGGAAAGCGAAATGCTCGGCAAAACGCTGGATGCGTAAAGTGTCTTTGTGGAAAAGAGCATCGGGAACCAGCGCAGTTTAAAGCCAAAGTAATAGCTCAAGGCCAGCGCGAACACGTAGGAAGGCACGGAAACACCGATCACCGAGATAATGGTTGCCAGAGAATCCCAGATCGTGTCATGCTTGAGCGCAGCCAGAAGGCCCAGCAGCAGACCTACGATCGCTCCAATCGTGACGGCGGCTCCGCCGATGCCGATGGAAATCGGCAGTCTGGTCTGGATCAGCTGCGAAATCGGCGTATTTTTCGAAATATTGTAGCTGACACCCAAATCGCCGCGCAGCATATTCGCGGCATATCTGAAGAACTGAACAATAACCGGCTGGTCAAGCCCATACTTCGCGTACAGCAGCTCCCGCTGGTCACTGCTCAATTTTTCATCGTTAAAAGGAGACCCCGGCATCAGCTGCATCAGAAGAAACAGCACGAATAAAATGGCCAGCAGGGTCAGAAAAGAGGTCAGTATTCGCTTCAGCGTATATTTTTTCACCATGTACCTCCTGGAAATGCCAAGGCCGCGCAAAGGCTCCCTTCGCGCGGCCAACCTTTTTGTTGTCGCTTATGTAAGACTATTTATTCTACAGTCTTTACCGTATCCTTATAAACACGGTTCAGAGCCACAGCATGGAATTCGATACCGGTAACATTCGAAGATACCATCTGTGCGTTGCACTGTGTATACAGCGGGAAGATGACTGCTTCCTGCATTACAATCGCCTCTGCGTCATACAGAGCTGCCCAGCGTGCCTCTGCATCCGTGCAGAGATCTCCGGTCGTACACTCTTCAATGATCGCGTCATACTCCTCGTTGCTCCAGAGACCATAGTTGTTGGAATTACCGGTTACCCACATACCAAGATAGGTCATCGGATCTGCGTAGTCCGGTCCCCAGCGGGTAAGGCCAAGCTCAAAGTTGCCGTCCTGCATATCCTGCACTCTCTGCTTCTTCGGCTCTACAACCAGGTTGATGGTCAGGCCCGGAAGGGTGGTCTCCCACTGCTCCTTCAGGACAGCCGCCACCTTCTGCGGCGCATCGTCAGAATCTACTACCATATCCAGAGTCAGCTCGGAAATACCAAGCTCCTCCAGACCTGCCTGCCAGTATTCTGCAGCCAGAGTCGCGTCATAGGTGCATACATCCGAATATCTGGTCTGATCCTCCGCATAGTCGGATCCGTCCGGGCCAGTCGCGAAATCCATCGGGACAGCCGTATAAGTAGCCTTGGAACCATCCTTAAGAACGTCAGCAGTGATCGACTCACGGTCAATCGCCATCGTCAGAGCCATGCGGATATTCAGGTTCGCCAGCTCCGGAACTGCGTCCATATTCGGGCTGACATACCACAGATAGCCGGCGCCGATGCTGTCAAACTCCGGGTCGTCCTCTACCTGCTCTACCTGGTCGCCGTTTACCAGCGTGATATCCAGGTCCCCTACCTGATAGCTCATCAGAGCCTGCTGGGAATCCTGGATCACCTGATAGCTCAGTCCGCCCAGAGATACACGGTCTGCATCCCAGTAATCCTCGTTCTTTACCAGCTCAAACGCAGTCGCTGCCGGCTCATAGTCGGTCAGGATAAACGCGCCGTTGGAAAGTACGGTATCCGGGCTGGTGCCGAAGGTATCGCCGCAGGACTCACAGAATTCCTGGTTGACCGGATAGAAGGTCGGGAAATACATCAGAGACAGGAAATAGCTGACTGGAACATTCAGCTGCACTTCCAGTGTCAGATCATCCACAGCAGTCACACCGAGCTCACTCTTGTCCATCTCGCCCGCGATAATCGCCTCTGCGTTAACAATCTGACCGATGTCGCTGAGCATATACGCGTACTCAGATGCAATATCCGGGTCTACGGCTCTCTGCCATGCATATACAAAGTCCGCCGCCGTCACCTGAACGCCGTTACTCCAGTATGCCTCGCGCAAATGGAACGTATAAGTCAGGCCATCATCGGAAACCTCATAGCTCTCCGCAAGAGCCTCGACTGCCGCTCCGTCAGCATCCATCTGCATCAGACCGTCCGTATAGTCGGCAATCACCTCGAACGAGGTACCATCTGTCGCCTGCTGCGGGTCAAGAGACTCAACGGCTGTCTCAATCATGACATTGAGTACTGCGCCCTCAGTCTCCTCGGCAGATACCTGAACACTGCCCATGCTCAGCATCATCGCCGCTGCAAGAGTGATCGAAAGCATCGCTTTCCTCTTCTTCATTTGATTCTCCTCCTTTTCGTTGTCTCACTTCACAAAAAATGTGAGACAGATTAGAACACGCAAGGCTGCACAGCATACCTGCGCAGCCTTGCGTTTGCTTTACTATAGCACAGCATTAAAGAAAAATCTACCCTTTTTTGATTTTTTTGTGTATGAATTGTGTTTATTCTGTAACAAAGAATAAAATTTTTTGAGAAAATCGGGTTTGAAACCAATCCTGGAAAATAGACGCGGAAAAATCCAGCTCAGAAAAAGCCTCAGAAAAATCCATTCTGGATTTCGGGAAAATTCCATTGTTACTATTCACAGCCGTTTTTTAAGCACGCCAAGTAGCCAGAGTTTTTTCTCT
>JAJQFO010000180.1 GCA_021201095.1 Lachnospiraceae bacterium | reverse complement strand
GCGGAGAAGCTGTTTTTCTGGCGGATAACCGTATGACTCAGGCTAATTGGCTCGGTGCTGCATGGAAGAAAAATATCAATGTTTCACGTGAAACATAAATGAAATTAATTTAATAAATTTAATGTTTTGCCATAAGAAGACTAATTTGCCAATGGATCGAATCCCTTATGGCTGCTCTGGCTGCTTGGCTCATTGCTTCGCGAAAATAAATACAACAATGTTTTACGGAAACATGAAGAGTATTATTAAATTTAAAGCTAAGCCTTAATGAGGACAGGCTTGTCAGTGGATACCTTATGACACTGGCTACTAAACTCAATGATTTGTGGAAATACAACAGATTTCATAAAATACAGAAAATAGAAGTGACATAATAAGGAAAAAGCGTTATAATCAGAAGGAAATCAGAAAACAAACAAATGATAAAAAACGAAGTCAAAATTTGGAATAAAAATCATGTTTCAAAAAATGGTTCAAAAATGGATTAAATATCATAAGAAAGAGGGGTAAGATCTGGATGGCTCATAAAAAATTAAAACTTACACTTTCAACACTCGTGATACTCTTCGGAGTCAACAATTATATTGATTCATCGGTAGAATCAAACAATACAAAAACAAGCGGAAAATATTTTAATTGGGAGCATGGAAAAATATTTTACAAAGTATCTGGAGAAGGAATGCCGGTTTTGCTGATCCACGATCTGAATGTATTCTCATCAGAAAGTGAATGGACAAAGCTTTCCGCGGAACTTTCAAAAAGACACAAGACCTATACCATAGATCTGTTGGGCTGCGGAAGATCTGATAAGCCGGCATTGACCTACACGAATTATTTATATGTTCAGCTGATCACGGACTTTATAAAAAAAGTGATTAAAGAAGCACCATTGGTAGTGGCTTCAGGATTTTCCAGTACATTTGTACTGAAGGCTGATGCAATGGATGATCAACTGATGGACTCTATTTATATGATCAATCCACCTTCACTGCAGTCACTGAAAAAAAATCCAAACAAATATTCAAAATTTATAGTGCAGTTTTTTAGTCTTCCAGTCATCGGCAAGACATGTTATTATTTAGCAACCAGCAAAACGAATGCAGAATATTATCTATCAGAAAAATGCTTTTTCAATCCATTTCAGCTGAAGGATTCAACAGTAACAGCAGCCTACATGGCAGCACATCAGGACAAAGGAAATGGAAAGCATCTGTATGCATGCTTGAAGGCAAATTACCTGAATGTCAACATTACAAACATTCATAAAGATTCCCCGAGCAAAAAAGTGCTGATTTTAGGAGAAGAGGAATCTGATGCAAAAGAAATAGCCATGGCATACAGAAATATCTATAAAAACCTGAGCATCAGAACAATAAAAGCGACAAAAAAGCTTCCACATCTGGAAGCTCCTGAAAAAATCGCAGGAATTTTAAACGAAGATGAAACAGCTGCAAACAACAGTTCCGCACCAGATCGATAAGTCTAAGTCCTGTCTGAAAATAATTTCTTATAATTATGGCTAATGAGCTCATTGCTTTGCGGGAATAAAAGCCAGAAAATTGAAATCAGAGAACTTAACTTTAAAGGGGATTTCTGGACGGAATACCTGCTTTACGCGGGAATTTCCGCGGAGTCTCCTTTTCCTTTCGTATGAGAACAAAGGAACGTTCGATATCCGATTCTGGAAGAAAACACTTATTTACACGCTCAATTTTTCCGCCAAGCAAATATACGGCTTTTCGAGCATGTTCACATTCCTGGTCGATATCCGAAGATTTATAAGAAACAAAAATACCGCCAGGACTGACAAACGGAAGGCAATATTCCGAAAGAGAGGAAAGATTCGCCACAGCTCTTGACACACAAAGGTCAAAGGCATCCCGATATGTAGCATTTCTGCCAGCATCTTCAGCACGGGAATGAACAGCAACAATATCCTTAAGCTGAAGCTTGTCTATTACATCATTAAGAAAACGTACGCGCTTATTAAGAGAATCCAGTAATACTACATGAAGCTCCGGAAAAATGATTTTCAATGGAATTCCAGGAAAACCAGCGCCCGTACCCACATCAATCATTCTTTTAAAATTTTCAGGAACAAGTCCACTCTTGTCAAATGCCTGGCAAATAAGAACACTGTCAATAAAATGTTTTAGCACAACTTCATCAAAATCTGTGATCGCAGTAAGGTTCATCACCTTATTGGTTTCAACAAGAAGCTGATAATACTGAAAAAACTGTTCCGCCTGATATTCAGAAACTGACAGTCCTATGGCTTCAAAAGAAGATTCGATCTTGATTAAAGCCTGTACATGATTTATCTGCTGATTTATATCCCGATTTATTTCCATAAGATTCCCCATTCTGCCGCCAGGTCAAAGGTACAAATTGTAAAGCCTTAAGTTATCCACATTTCATCCCCATAAATGTGGATAACTTTTTTAATATATTTAAAACAACGGATACCTGTTTCATAGCTTTACAGATAAAATCTACCTGCTTTGATGTTTTAAATAAACAAGAAGCACAGAAATATCCGCCGGTGAAACACCAGCAATACGGGAAGCCTGTCCGATAGATACCGGTCGATATCTGGACAGCTTTTGCCGGGCCTCCAGCCGAAGACCGGAGATTTCCTCATAATTCACGGTATCAGGAATGCGCTTTGTCTCAAGCTTTTTAAATTGCTCCACCTGTTTCATTTGACGATCCAGATAGCCCTTATATTTTATAGAAATATTTACCTGATCCCGGACATCTTCAGGGAGAGAAGGCCGCTCTGGATCAATAGCAGCAATTTCTTCATACGAAAGCTCTGGTCTGCGAATTAACTCGCCAAGGGACGCGGAGGAACGAAGAACGGTACTCCCATGCTCACTCAACAATTGCTGGACCGATTCCTGATCACTGACAAAGGTATTTTCCACGCGCTCGATTTCCTCAGAAATCTGTTTCTTTTTTACAAGCAGACTACGATAGCGCTCCTCCGGAATAAGACCAATCTCATAGCCAATTTCCGTCAGCCGCAGATCCGCATTGTCCTGCCGCAGCAGCAGACGATATTCTGCGCGTGAGGTCATCATCCGGTAGGGCTCCAGGTTCTCTTTCGTAACCAGATCATCAATCAATACTCCAATATAAGCCTGAGAACGGTCTAAAATCAGAGGATCCTTACCCTGAATTTTACGCGCTGCGTTAATTCCGGCCATCAGCCCCTGCGCGGCAGCCTCTTCATATCCAGAGCTGCCATTAAACTGTCCGGCTGAATAAAGTCCTTCAATATCACGGAATTCCAGCGAAAGCTTCAGAGATCTTGCGTCAATACAGTCATATTCAATCGCGTATGCATTCTTCACAATCTGCGCATGTTCCAGGCCGGGAACAGATCGATACATGGCGATCTGAACATCCTCCGGCAGAGAGCTTGACATTCCGGAAATATACATTTCATTTGTATGAATCCCTTCCGGCTCTATAAAAACCTGATGTCGGCTTTTATCCGGAAATTTAACAACCTTATCTTCGATAGAAGGACAATATCTCGGGCCGGTGCCTTCTATCATACCGGAAAAAAGCGGAGAACGATCGATATTATTCCGGATAATTTCATGTGTTTTTTCATTGGTATAGGTCAGATAACAGGAAACCTGATCCTTCTGTATGCTTAGCGGATCCGTAGTAAAAGAAAAAGGAACGATTTTTTCATCACCCATTTGTTCTTCCATCTTCGAATAATCAATGGAATACCCTGCGATCCGGGCCGGAGTCCCTGTCTTAAAGCGCCGCAGCTCAATCCCCAGAGAACGCATGGAATCCGTAAGATGATTGGCAGCTGCAAGACCATTCGGACCAGTATACATGCTCACATCGCCGTAGATACATCTGGCTTTGGAATAGGTACCGGCGCATAAAATGGCTGCCTTACAATAATAAACAGACCCTGAATAGGTTTTTACACCCACGAGACGATGATTTTCTACCAGAAGATCCGTCACCTCCAGCTGTCTGATCCGCAGATGCTCCGTCTGCTCCAATACCTGACGCATGCTTCTGCTGTAATCCGACTTATCCGCCTGTGCACGCAGAGAATGAACTGCCGGACCTTTAGATTGATTCAGCATCCGGGACTGAATAAAGGTCTTATCAATATTTTTTCCCATCTCACCGCCAAGAGCATCTATTTCGCGGACCAGATGTCCCTTTGAAGTACCGCCAATATTGGGGTTGCATGGCATCAGAGCTATACTGTCCACGCTGACAGTAAAAATAACCGTGTCCATCCCAAGACGCGCACAGGCCAGCGCGGCCTCACAGCCGGCATGCCCGGCACCCACTACCACTACATCTACAAACTCTTCCACCTGACTCATTTATAAAACCTCACCTGCGGCATAAAGCCTCTCTACCCATAAATCATTTAATACATACCATTCGCTTTATATTACAGGAAGCTGCTTCGCAGAACCCTGTCTTTAACTGTCTTACGAGGTTCGTCTACTCATCGGTCGGAGAATATCCCGCATGGAATGCGGGATGCCCGCGCCCCACAAGCGCAGCGAACTTCTTGTAAGTAACACTATCACTTTCCCATACAGAATCTTCCAAATATTTCATTTACCAGATCCTCTCCGACTTCCTTACCTATAATCCGCCCCAGAGCGGCATAAGCATCCATCAGATCAATGGAAAAGAAATCTTCTGAAAGACCAATAGAAATACTTTCCAGCACTTTCTCAAGGCTACACTTTGTATTTAATAACTCTGACTTTACTCTTGCACTGGTAATATAGGTTTCGTCATTAAAGGAAAGATCACCCTGATAAAAAATTTTCTGCAATGTATCTGTAAGCAGATCCAGACCTGTCTCCTCCTTTGCAGAGACTTCTATGACAGGATAACGGTCACATATAAATGCTTTGACCTGCTCTAAGGTAACTACAGGCTCCAGATCTGATTTATTTAAAAGTACAATAACCTTCTTGTTCTCTAATAAAGAAAGAATTTTCTCATCATTTTCATCCAATGCAGCGGTAGAATCCACCACATAGAGAATCAGATCCGCACTTCCAGCCATGTTCTCTGCTTTGCTGACTCCTATTTTTTCAATAACATCATCCGTAGTGCGGATACCAGCAGTATCAACCAGCTGCAGGGTAATGCCTCCGAGAGAGATGGTCTCCTCAAGAGTATCCCTGGTAGTACCCGCAATATCTGTCACAATTGCACGTTCCTCGCGGGCAAGTACATTCAAAAGGGAGGATTTCCCGGCATTCGGCTTGCCAAGAATCACCGTCTGTATCCCCTCCTTCATCAGCCGGCCATTGTCCGAAGTTGCAATCAGCCGGTTCACATTTTTCAACAGATCTGATATCTCCAGGCAAAGCTTTTCCGGATATCCATCCAGACTATAGTGTTCCGGATCATCCAAAGCAGATTCGATAAAAGCAGTCTGGTAAAGAATCCGCTCTCTGAGAGCATTTATTTCCCTGCCAAGGGATCCGCGCAGCTGGCCGAGAGAATTCTGCAGCGCATACTCGTTCTTCGCCTGAATGACGTCAATCACCGATTCTGCCTGAGAAAGATCGATTCTTCCATTCAAAAAGGCTCTCTTGGTGAATTCTCCGGGCTCTGCGAGACGCGCTCCATTTTTTAAAACAGTATCCAGTACTCTTTTCGTCGCATAAATACCGCCATGACAGTTGATCTCCACCGTATCTTCCGTAGTAAAGCTGCGCGGGGAGCGCATCAGAGAAACCAGCACCTCGTCAATCGTCTTTCCATCGTCAACCACATAGCCGTAATGAATGGTGTGAGATTCCTTATCTGACAGCTTTTGTTTGCCTCCCGCAAAAGTAAATACACGATCTCCTACCTGAATCGCATCACTTCCACTGATGCGGACAATCGCAATTCCGGATCCCCCTAAAGCCGTCGAAATCGCGGCAATCGTATCACTGTCGCTTAACACTTTTTCACCTCTCTCAACCCATCTAATGCCTGTATAGTAATACACATGATGCCCCTGCGCATGAAAGGGGAAGATTTCTCTTCCCCTCATACCGTTCGTTCTACTTATATCCCCTATTCCTGATCCGAGGATGTTTCTTCCGTCTGGGCAAATTCACTCTGTGTATGGTCAATATCGGAAAACTCTCGGTTTTCACGATTGTACCGGCCGCGCCGGTTATTATTGTATCGGGAATAGCCGCCGCCGTTTCCTCTGTCACGGTCTCTCTTTAAAGTGACCACAACCTTCCGGTAGGGCTCCTCGCCTTCGCTGTGCGTAGTCACATACGGATCATTCTGAAGCGCGGAGTGGATAATTCTGCGCTCATAAGGATTCATTGGCTCAAGGAAAACCGGGCGTCTGGTCTTCTTTACCTTGTAAGCGATATTCTTAGCAAGATTTTCCAGCGTAGCTTTCCTGCGGTTGCGGTAATCTTCCGTGTCCAGCTTTACACGCACATAAGAATCCTTCCCTTTATTTACCACAAGGCTGGTCAGATACTGCAGAGAATCAAGTGTCTGCCCCCGCTTGCCGATCATGATCCCCATATCCTCGCCTTCAATATCCAGACAGAGAATGCCGTCTTCAAATTCTGCTTTTACTTCGACTTCCATACCCATGGTGTGAAGCACCTGCTTCAGAAAATCAACTGCACGTGCTTTTGCCTCTTCAGGGTCAGCCGGAGTCTTCGGAACCTTTACTTCTTCCACTTCTTCTTTTGATTCCGTAACCTCTGAAGCTATCACGGATTCGGATTTACCATCCGGATTTTTATCATATACGCGGGCGCCTTTTTCCCGGGAACCGTATTGCGCAGGCTTTCTGTCCTTACGGTCGAAATCTCTGCGTCCTCTGTTCCTTCTTTCATAACCTCCGCGGGTATCCTCTGAGCGCTCTGCAGACTCAGACTGCGGTGCTGCAGCCTTATCTGTACTTCCTGATTTTTCAGTAATTTCTGTTTTATCCGGATTTTCCAGATCTTTTGCTGCCTTCTTCGCTTCTTCCCTTTCTGCCTCTTTATCTACAGCTTTAAAGGATTCCTTTCTCCCATCTTCCTTTTCTTTCTTTGATTCTCTCTTAGATTCCTTCTTATAATCCTTCTGAGAATCTTTCACTTCTTTCTTTTCTTCTTTTCTGGCTTCCTTCTTTTCAGTCTTAGACTCAGACTTCGTTACTGATTTAGCTTCCGATCTGGTATCTGCTTTACTCTCTCTGTTTTCTTTTCTGGACTCTTTTCTCTCCTCTTTTTTAGGCTCCTTTTTCGCCTTCTGAGGCTTGTCCTCGAAAATCTCCTTCATCAGATCTTCATCCGTGACCTTTTTCTTCGCCTCGATTGTGGCATTTCTGCCGCCAATGCCAAAAAACAGACCCTTCGAACCCCCGTCAATTACCGTATACTCTATATTGTCCCTGCTCGTTCCAAGCTGAATGGACGCCTCTGTAAGGGCATCTTCCACAGTCTTCGCGGATACTACAATAGAATCCATCAAAACACCCCCTATTTCTTTTTTGTTCTTTCATTATACTGCTGCACCATCTGCGCTTTTGAAGCGAGACTGCCGGGCTTTGCCTTCGTACTGCTCTTATAATAATCAGTAGAATCCTGAATTTTCTTTGCCTTTTCTTCCGCGGAAACCTCCGGTTTCTTCGGAGTCTCAATTGCCTTCGTTGAAATTTTGGCCGTATTCGAAAGATTCTGAGGCGGAAGTCCCTGCTTTGCCCGCTTTTTATTTTCCTTCTCAAGATTTTCTTTGATCAATTCATCAATATCAATCTTTGAAATACTTCTGTTTACGAATACCTGCTGTACGCTGCGGATCACTGCACCTGCAATCCAGTAGATACCCATACCTACAGGAAGCGTCAGGCAGAAAACCGCCGACATCAGAGGCATCACGGTATTCATGGATTTCATGGTGGCATTCATCGTGTCATTGGAATTGCTGCTGGCAGTATTCTCGTTTCCGGTAGAAGCCAGCTTCGCATTCAGCCACTGGGTCACTGCTGCAAGAACCGGTACCAGCACCGCTCCTATAATCAGCAAAATCTGCCTCTGCGAATAAGCGCTCTGCATGATGACCATTGGTGAATCTGCGATATTCAGACCAAGAAAATAATTCATCCGGTTCATGGTCTCCTGGGTTGATGTAATCACTGACTCCAGATCCGGAAATGTCTCAAGAATCTCGGTCCAGTTGGCCGTCTTGAATTTGTAAATGGTGTCGATGAGCTTATTGACGGTCATCTCAAAATTGCTGACGCTTAAGGAACTTGCGGCTTCTGTCATGAATTCTTCCGCTCCGGATGCATCCAGCAGCTCGTTTGCCAGAGGAGAAATTGCGTTATACACGGAAGTAACATAAGCCGGCACATTCCAGATGACCCGGTAAAGGGCAAACAGAATAGGCATCTGAATCAGCAGCTGCAGACAGCTGCCCATCGGATGCACGCCATATTTTGCATAGACAGCCTTGGTCTCCTCGTTCATCTTCATCATGGCTGCCTGATCGTCTTTTTTCTTCTCGTATTTTTTATTGATCGCCTGCAGCTCCGGATTCATCTTTACCTGGAGCTTGGAAAATCTCTGCTGCTGAATGGTCAGCGGCAGCATAAGCATATAAATGACAATTGTAAAGAGAATAATGCAAAGACCTATATTAGGAATCCCTATTTTCTCCTGCAGCCAGAAGATTGCATTCATAATATAGCCAAGCAGAGTTGCGATCGGTCCGATTATAAATGCTGTGCTTTTCGTCAATAACATACTGAATTTCTTCCTCTCATTACGATTTTACGATTCCTGCCGCACTTATTTCTAACAAACAACAAAGACCTTTTTGTCTTTCCTATAGGTTTTACGGGACAGGATCATATCCTCCCCTGGAAAAGGGATTACACCGCATGATTCTCCATGCGGCCATCGCGCTGCCCTTCAGGGCTCCGTATTTCTGGATTGCCTCAAGTCCATACTGGGAACAGGTCGGCGTATAGGGACATCTCGTCCTCTTCAGTGGAGAAAGATATTTCTGATAAAACCGAATCATACGAATAAGGATTTTTTTCAACTTTTACCACTTCCTGTATACACTTTATGAAGTCTTCCAAGATGCAGAAGGGAATTCTCCACCTCCTGAAAGCTCTTATCCTTCACTGCCGGCCGTGCCACGACTACCACATCAAGCCCCTTCTCAAACCCGGACTCATTTAAACGGTAGCTTTCCCTGACTAATCTCATAATCCTGTGTCTTACTACACTGTTTCCGACCTTTTTGCTTACTGAAATACCAATATGGTTCTTCTGCGTGTCCTGTTTCAAAACATACATGACCAGATTTTTATTTGCATACGATTTACCTTTTCTGTAAACACGCTGAAAATCTCCATATTTCTTCAGAGATTCCGAATATTCCATATTAAACCTTTCGCGCTCCGCACTCCCCGGATTCCACCGCCGCATCAGACTTTTCCGCTGCGCCGAATGCGGTCCTATACGTAAATAAGGGACCTTCGCATCCGCTGCCTGCCACCTGGTGAGGCAAACAACAGATGCAAAAATCCCTCTGCCATTCTTCTCAGAAGACTTACGCTGACAAAACTTTTCTTCCTTTTGCCCTTCTGGCGGCTAATACTTTTCTTCCGCCTGCTGTGCTCATTCTTGCCCGAAATCCATGAACTCTTGATCTATGTCTTTTCCCCGGCTGAAATGTCATCTTCATTGTACGGCACCTCCTTTTTTATTCTCTGACAGGATATCAAATCTCTGCTCTCTGGTATGTTCCTGGGGTTGTCCCCCGGTTTTGAAGACATCGTCTCAATTATATGCACAAAACCCTTTTAAGTCAAGCAATTCCATCCAAATTTTATCGAACATTTTACCATGCCTTTTTCATTGATTTCTGCCTGTCGGAGGGTTATCCACAATCATTTTACACACACGATATCCACACGATTTTTCGTTTACGTAAGTTTTCCACATTTTGTGGATAACTTGTTGATAAATATCCGGAATTTTCATTTTCACAATCCTTTCACGCTCAAAATTTTCCTTTATTTTCAGGGAATACGAGGGATGTTTACAAAGTTTAAAAACTTATGCACATGCCTGACATATTTTTTCCTTAAAAAACAGATTATGTCAACTTCTGTCTTTTTTCCACCAGATTTTCTATTTTTTCCTGAATGTTTTCCACAGGCTTATACACAGGGTATTTAAAATTCCGATTTTCAAAAGTATCCTGTGCTGACACTGATCCAAAAAGACGTAAGCAGGTGGTGACATATAATGTCTATTTTGAGATGCCTTCCAGCGAGGGGCAAAACCATAGAACGTTCGGCAACTTTCCTTCCAGATATAAAAAAATAAGATTGCTAAATACTCATTTTTGGTTTAATATTAAGGACAGGCAGATTCATATTTTGGAGAGAAAAAAATGGACATACTCAGAGAAAAATGGAAGGACATTCTTCTTACCGTGAAAGAAGAACACGACCTTTCCGACATTGCGTTTAAAACCTGGCTGCAGCCGCTCACTATCTATGCGGTATCAGACCATACGATCACGATCCTCGTCCCTTCCGGGCAGGTAGGCGTGGACTACATTACAAAAAAATACACCTTTCCCCTAAAGGTAGCGGTGGCAGAATGCACCGGCAAGGAATATGAGCTGAGCTTCATCCTCCCGGAGCAGGCGGAGCAGTCCGCCCAAAATTCAAAGGGAAATTTTCCTGTAGAAAACGCTGCCCAGAGCCATCAGGTGCTCGCAGAGCGGGCCGGACTGAACCCAAAGTATACCTTTGACACCTTCGTCGTAGGCAATAACAATAAGTTTGCCCACGCGGCGTCGCTGGCGGTTGCCGAATCTCCCGGCCGGATGTACAACCCTCTCTATATTTACGGAGGAGCCGGACTGGGAAAAACGCATCTGATGCACTCGATCGCGCACTTTATTCTGAATCAGGATCCGACCAGGCGCGTGATTTACGTAACCAGTGAAACCTTTACAAATGAGGTCATCGCCGCTATCCGTAACGGCAACGCTACCTCTATGACCAAATTCCGGGAAAAATACCGCAGTGTCGACGTCCTGCTGATTGACGATATCCAGTTTATAATAGGAAAGGAATCCACGCAGGAGGAGTTTTTCCATACGTTTAATGAGCTCCATAATAATAAGAAGCAGATCATCATCTCCTCAGATAAGCCTCCGAAGGAGATCGAAACACTGGAAGCGCGGCTTCGCTCGCGGTTTGAGTGGGGTCTGATCGCGGATATTTCCGCGCCGGATTTTGAGACCAGGATGGCCATTCTCCAGAAAAAGGAGGAGATGGACGGCTACAACATTGACGATGAAGTCATCAAATACATTGCCATGAATATTAAATCCAATATTCGTGAGCTGGAGGGAGCGCTGAACAAGCTAATCGCCCTGAGCCGTCTCGACAAAAAGGAGATTACAGTCGCGCTGGCGGAGGAGTCTCTCAAGGACATTATTTCCCCGGATGCGGACAGAGAAATCACTCCGGATCTGATTATTTCCGTCGTTGCCGAGCATTTCCATATCACCGTAGAGGATCTGAAGGGCAGCAAGCGCAACTCAGAAATCGCTTACCCCAGGCAGATTGCGATGTATTTGTGTCTGGAGATGACAAATGCAGGTACGAAAAAGGTTGGCGCTCTTTTGGGCAAACGGGATCATTCAACCATTATCCATGGACAGAAAAAAATAGCAGGCGAAATCCAGACCTCCGAGAACACCAGGAATACCATCGAGATTCTGAAAAAGAAAATCAACCCGAATTAAACTGCACAGACCAGCAGCAGAAGCGGATGAATATAAGGATAGTAATCCAAAAATGAGAGAAAAATCTCTCAAAAGTTATCCACAAAGTTATCCACTTATCCACACCTGAATCCACCGAAATCTATGTGGAAAGGGTGGGGATAGAGGTGGACAATCTTTCGGAGCTTCAGGGATCGGCTTCAGAAGGAATCTGAAGGCAGGTGGATAAGTCCAGAGTTTTCCATATGCAAAACAAGCCGTCCCAACAAAGTTATCCTTCCTGTTTTTTGCCGTATTTACCGCAAAAAAACAGGTTTTTCACTTATCCACAGCCCTTAATAATACGACTACGGATTTTTTATAATTAATAGATTATTGCGCATTCCGCCTGCACATCGCATGACGGCTGACGAAAGGAGCTTCCCCATGAAAATCACTTGCAGCAAAAAAGAGCTGTTACGAGCGCTTAATATTGTCACAAAAGCAGTACCTTCCAAATCTACCATGCCGGTTCTGATGTGTGTCCTGATTGACGCATCTTCTGATGAGATTAAATTTACGGCAAATGATATGGAGCTTGGTATTGAAACGAAGGTAGAAGGAATCATATCTGAAAAGGGGATTGTAGCCCTGGAGGCGAAGCTTTTTTCTGATATGATCCGCAAGCTGGATGAAGACGACATTACGATTACCTCTGATGAAAAATACAATACGGTTATCACCTGCGGAAAGTCAAAATTCAATATTATGGGACAAAGCGGAGAGGATTTTCCGTATCTGCCATTTGTGGAGAAGGATTATCAGCTTAGCCTCTCACAGTTTACCCTGAAGGAAATGATCCGGCAGACAATCTTTTCTATTTCTACAAGTGAGGCAAATAAAACACTGACTGGCGAACTGTTTGATATTCAGGAAAATCAGCTGCGGATCATTTCTCTGGACGGACACCGGATCTCTATCCGCTCCATTTTAATGAAGGATGCTTATGAAAACAAGAAGGTCATCGTACCAGGCAAGACTCTAAATGAAATTTCCAAGATTCTGACTGGTGAAGTGGATGATATCATTTATATTTCGCTGACAGATAATCACATTCTGTTTGAGTTTGAAGAAAACCGCATCGTATCACGCCTGATTGAAGGCAGTTATTTCAACGTTGATCAGATGCTTACCACCAACTATGGGACAAAAGTGACAGTAAACCGCCAGGAAATTATCAGCTGTATCGACCGTGCAACACTGCTGGTGAAAGAGGGGGACAAACGTCCGATTATTCTGAATATTTCGGATAATGTAATGGAATTAAAGATCTCTTCGCAGATCGGTACGATGAATGACGCTCTGGACATCGAACTGGACGGCAAGGACATTAAGATCGGATTTAATCCGCGCTTTTTGCTGGACGCGCTGAGGGTGATCGACGATGAGGAAGTGGATATCTATTTCATGAACCCGAAGAATCCATGTTTCATTCGGGATGAAGCGCAGAGCTATATTTACATGGTGCTGCCGGTGAATTTTGTGGATTAAAAATGCGGCAGACAGCCCGACAGGTGAGTATTTACTGAAAAAATGCTGTTGGATGAATTGACAGGGTTTATGTCTGGCAGCTGGATATTGTGTTCGATAAGAACAAATATTTTCCGGTAGGAAAGGATTTTGAATGATATGGATGTTGTAGAGGTCAGACTCAGAGATGAGTATATTAAGCTTGGCCAGGCGCTGAAGGCAGCGCATGTGGCGGACAGCGGTGTGGATGCGAAGTTTATGATTCAGGACGGGAAGGTTCTGGTAAATGGTGTGCAGGAGCTGCAGCGGGGAAAGAAGCTGCGCGACGGGGATGAAGTGGTCTGTGGAAATGTGCGGATACGGATTATAGGACAGTAGCGGATAAAAAAATAAACAGAAGAGGTGCGGGTTTTTGAAAAGATGATTGTAGAGTCGGTGAAGCTGGATCATTTTCGGAATTATGAGGGGCTGGCGCTGGAGTTTGATTCGGGCACGAATCTTTTTTACGGGGATAATGCTCAGGGAAAGACGAATATCCTGGAATCGGTTTATCTGTGCGGAACGACGCGTTCTCACAGAGGCAGCCGGGACCGGGATATGATTCAGTTTTCGCAGGATGAGGCGCATATCCGGATGCAGATCAAAAAGGGGGAGGTCCCTTACCGGATTGATATGCATCTGAAAAAATATAAATCCAAGGGGATTGCGATCAATGGCTCTCCGGTCCGAAAAGCCGCGGAGCTGGTCGGACTTGGCAATTTTATCTTTTTTTCTCCGGAGGATCTGAATATTATCAAAAATGGTCCGGCAGAGCGGAGAAAATTTCTTGATATGGAGCTTTGCCAGCTGGATAAGGTTTATCTTTATAATCTTTCCTGTTATAATAAGACGTTGAATCAGAGAAATCATCTGCTGAAGGATTATGCTTTCAGCCGCGACGCGGATGCTTTGCTGGATGTGCTGGATCTGCAGATGGTACAGTACGGGTCAGTGCTGATCCGGCTGCGGAGAAAATTTGCGGAGAAGCTGAAAGGTCTGATTTGTTCGATTCATGAAAACCTGTCCGGCGGCAGAGAGTCTCTGCAGGTCAGCTATGAGAGCGATGTGAGTGAAGAGGAGTTTCTGGACAGGCTGACCCAGGGACGGGAAAGAGATGTAAAAATGAAATTCTCCGGCGCGGGGCCGCACAGGGACGATCTCTGTTTTCTGGTGAACGGTGTGGATATCCGGAAGTTTGGCTCGCAGGGACAGCAGCGCACGGCAGCGCTGTCATTGAAGCTTTCGGAGATCGAGATTGTAAAGCAGAGTACTTCGGATATGCCGGTCCTTTTGCTGGATGATGTGCTTTCGGAGCTGGACAGGTACCGGCAGAAGTATTTGCTGGAAAATATTCATAATATTCAGACAATGATTACCTGCACGGGTGTCGATGATTTTGTTCAAAATAATTTTCAGATAAATAAGTTGTTTCATGTAGCTGCAGGAGGAGTGGAATGAGTAAAAGAAACACAGAGAATGAAGTCAATATGGATACAGTGTTTGATCTGGAAAGCAGTGCCGGTGAGACGGTGTCAGGCAAGGATGAAATGACAGATATCGAGGAAAAAGAGAAGGAGTTTGACCGGGCCGGCGCCGTGGACGCGGATGCGGCGGAATATGGTGCGGATCAGATCCAGATTCTGGAAGGCCTGGAAGCGGTGCGCAAAAGGCCCGGCATGTACATCGGCAGCACCTCGGCGAGAGGTCTGCATCATCTGGTCTATGAGATTGTGGATAACGCGGTGGACGAGGCGCTTGCCGGTTTCTGCGATCTGATTCATGTGGATATTCATCCGGATAATTCGGTGACAGTGACCGATAATGGACGCGGGATTCCGGTCGGGATCAATCATAAGGCCGGTCTTCCGGCGGTAGAGGTCGTTTTTACGGTGCTGCATGCGGGCGGAAAGTTCGGCGGCGGGGGATATAAGGTCTCCGGAGGTCTGCACGGCGTGGGCGCGTCGGTCGTAAACGCGCTTTCCAGCTGGCTGGAGGTGCAGATTTATCATGAGGGGAAGATTTACCAGCAGAGATATGAGCGCGGAAAGGTGATGTATCCTCTGAAGGTGGTCGGCGACTGTGAGCCGGAGAAGACCGGCACGGTCGTGACCTTTTTGCCGGACAACACGGTTTTTGATGAGACGGTGTTTGATTTTGATACCCTGAAAAACCGTCTGCGCGAGATGGCATTTCTGACTAAGGGAATCAAAATCGTGCTGCGGGATGAGCGTGAGGAGAAGCCGGTCGAGCGGACATTCCATTATGAGGGCGGCATTAAGGAGTTTGTGACCTATCTGAATAAGGGAAAGACGCCGCTTTATGATGACATTATTTTCTGTGAAGGCATGAAGAATAATGTCTATGTAGAGGTGGCAATGCAGCATAACGACTCCTATACGGAGGGCTGCTACAGCTTTGTCAATAATATTACCACGCCGGAGGGCGGCATGCATCTGACCGGCTTTAAGAATGCACTGACCAAGACCTTTAATGATTATGCGCGCTCGAATAAGCTGATCAAGGACAATGACCAGAGTCTGATGGGCGATGATATCCGGGAGGGATTGACCGCAATCATCAGTATCAAAATTGAGGATCCGCAGTTTGAAGGTCAGACAAAGCAGAAGCTGGGCAACAGTGAGGCGAGAGGCGCGGTCGAGGCCGTGGTGACGGATCAGTTGAAGATTTTCCTGGAGCAGCATCCGCAGGTTGGTAAGACAATCGTAGAAAAGTCAGTATTATCGCAGCGGGCCAGAGAGGCGGCGCGCAAGGCGAGAGAGCTGACCCGGCGGAAATCCGCGCTTGACGGGCTTTCCTTGCCTGGTAAGCTGGCAGACTGTTCGGATAAGGATCCGGCAAACTGTGAGATTTTCATTGTCGAGGGAGACTCTGCAGGCGGCTCGGCGAAGACGGCGAGAAGCCGTGCGACGCAGGCGATTCTGCCGCTGCGCGGGAAAATCCTGAATGTAGAAAAGGCCAGACTGGACCGGATTTACGGAAATGCAGAGATCAAGGCGATGATCACGGCGTTCGGCACCGGAATTCATGAAGATTTTGATATCACGAAGCTGCGCTACCACAAGATTATCATTATGACCGATGCTGATGTGGACGGCGCGCATATCGCGACCTTGATGCTGACCTTCCTGTATCGTTTCATGCCGGAGCTGATCAAACAGGGATATGTGTATCTGGCAATGCCGCCGCTCTACAAGCTGGAAAAAAATAAAAAGGTCTGGTATGCCTACAGCGATGAGGAGCTGCAGGCGATTCTCAATGAAGTGGGCCGCGACCAGAATAATAAGATTCAGCGCTACAAGGGACTCGGCGAGATGGATGCGGAACAGCTCTGGGAGACGACAATGGATCCCGCAAAACGTATTCTGAAAAAGGTGACCATGGACGAGGCACAGTCCTCGGAGATTGATCTGACCTTCACGACCCTGATGGGCGATCAGGTGGAGCCGCGCAGGGAGTTTATTGAGGAGAATGCGCGGAAGGTGAAGAATCTGGATATCTGAGTGCATACGACCGGGAAGGCATGGTGGGTTCGGACACGCTCTCGCTTAAATATCGAGCAGAAGGCGTTTACGCCTACTGCTCGTGGCGCGGGGCGGATGCTGCGATAGCAGCATAATACCTTATCCGCCCCTGCGCATCTGAGGACGTAGCGGTACTAAGCTCAATCTTCGCCTGACGGCTCGATTTCACTAAGTACCGACGTCGTTTTAATAGTCCGAACCCACCATACCTTCCCGGTCTGCTTGTAGGGCTTTGAAGGGTATCACGAAACAGGCAGGTGTTCTTCATTTTTACGTGGTGTGTTCTACGCGAGGGAGAAAGAGTAAAAAATGATATTTTAAATATATTGCAACTGGTAAGTTTGGGATGCGTCTGAGGAGGTTGTGTTTTGGAGGATAATATTTTCGATCAAATTAAAGAGGTCGATTTGAAGAAGACGATGGAGGAGTCGTATATTGATTATGCGATGAGTGTAATCGCGGCGAGGGCGCTTCCGGATGTGAGGGATGGCCTGAAGCCGGTGCAGCGCAGGGTGCTGTATTCGATGATTGAGCTGAATAATGGACCGGATAAGCCGCACAGGAAGTGCGCGCGTATTGTCGGTGATACGATGGGTAAGTATCATCCGCATGGCGACAGTTCGATTTACGGTGCTCTGGTGAATATGGCGCAGGAATGGTCGACGCATTATCCGCTGGTGGACGGGCACGGCAATTTTGGCTCGGTGGACGGCGACGGCGCGGCTGCGATGCGTTATACAGAGGCGCGTCTGAGTAAGATTTCGATGGAAATGCTCGCGGATATCAATAAGGATACCGTGGATTTTGTGCCGAACTTTGATGAGACGGAGAAGGAGCCGGTGGTGCTGCCGGCGCGTTTTCCGAATCTGCTGGTGAACGGCTCAAACGGAATTGCGGTCGGCATGGCGACGAATATTCCTCCGCACAATCTGCGGGAGGTCGTTTCTGCTGTGGTGAAAATGATTGATAACCGGGTGCAGGAGGATCGGGAGACTTCGATTGAGGAAATCATGGATTGCATCAAGGGTCCGGATTTTCCGACAGGGGCGCAGATCCTGGGGACGCGCGGAATCGAAGAGGCTTACCGGACAGGTAAGGGAAAAATCCGTGTCCGTGCGGTGACAAATATAGAGACCCAGAGCAACGGAAAAAGCCATATTATCGTGACGGAGCTTCCATTTATGGTGAACAAAGCCCGGCTGATTGAAAAGATGGCGGATCTGGTGAAGGAAAAGCGGATTGACGGGATCACCGCAATCACGGATGAGTCGAACCGGGAAGGAATGCGGATCAACATTGAGCTACGCAGAGATGCAAACGCAAATGTGATTCTAAATCAGCTTTATAAGCATACGCAGCTTCAGGATACCTTCGGCGTGATTATGCTGGCGCTGGACGGCACGCAGCCGAAGGTCATGAATATCTATGAGATGCTGCGGCTTTACCTGAATCATCAGGAGGAGGTCGTCACCAGAAGGACGAAGTATGACCTGAATAAGGCGCAGGAAAGGGCTCATATTCTGGAAGGTCTGCTGATTGCGCTGGATAACATTGACGAGGTGATCCGTATTATCCGTGGGTCGCAGAATACGCAGGCAGCGAAGGCCGGATTGATGGAGCGGTTTGGTCTGTCGGACGCGCAGGCGCAGGCGATCGTGGACATGAGACTGCGGGCTCTGACCGGTCTGGAACGGGAGAAGCTGGAGGCCGAGTATAAGGAGCTGATGCAGAAAATCGAGGAGTATAAGGCGATTTTGGCGGATGAGAAGATGCTGCTGGGCGTGATTAAAACGGAGATCAGTCTGGTTGCAGAAAAATATGGAGACGACAGAAAGACAAAGATTGGTTTTGACGCGACCGAATTTTCTGCGGAGGATCTGATCCCGGATGAGACGGTGATTGTCACCATGACGAAGCTCGGCTATATCAAGCGCATGTCTCCGGATAATTTCAAGACTCAGAACCGCGGCGGCCGCGGAATCCGCGGGATGCAGACACTGGAAAATGACTACATAGAGGAAGTGCTGATGACGACGACGCATCACTACCTGATGTTCTTTACGAACAAAGGGCGTGTGTATCGCATCAAAGGGTATGAGATACCGGAAGCCGGGCGCACCGCGCGCGGAACGGCGATCGTCAATCTGCTGCAGCTGCAGCCGGATGAGCGGATCACGGCTCTGATCCCGATACTGGATTACCGGGAAAACTGGTACCTGTTTATGGCGACCAGAAGCGGTATTGTGAAGAAGACTTCAATTAAAGAATTTGCAAGTGTGAAAAAAAATGGTCTCACTGCCATTACTCTCCGCGAGGATGATGAATTAATTGAAGTGAAGTTTACAAATAATAAAAGGGACATTATTCTCGTGACAAAATACGGTCAGTGTATTCGTTTCCATGAAAAGGATGTCCGCAGTACCGGCCGCACGTCGATGGGCGTGATCGGCATGACGCTGCAGGACGGCGATGAGATCGTCGGTATGCAGCTGGACGCGCAGGGCGAATATCTGCTGTTAGTCACGGAAAAAGGCATGGGCAAGCTGACAGCGGTCAGCGAGTTTAAGACACAGGGCCGCGGCGGAAAAGGTATTAAATGCTATAAGATCACAGAAAAAACAGGAGATGTGGTCGGTGTCAAGGCCGTGAACCGCGACAATGAGGTCATGATCATCAGCACGGCCGGTATCCTGATCCAGATGCCCTGCGAGGCGATTTCTGTGATTGGGCGTATCGCGAGCGGCGTAAAGCTGATGAATCTGGATATTGATGAGGAGACCGGCGTTGCGGACAAGGTTGCGAGCATTACGAAGGTTAAGGAATCCGCCTCGATGACAGAGGAAGAAATCCAGAAGAAGCTGGCAGAGGAAGCAAGGAAACTGGAAGAAGACACAGGGGAAGCTGACTGGGAAAACGAAGAAACTGCAGTGGAACCGGATGAGGAAGCATCAGAATATTCTGAAGAAGAGACAGAAGAAGACAATGAGGATCCGGTAGAGGAATCGGAAGAAGGGTCATCAGAGGATACAGAAGAGGAGGAGTAAGACACAGATTTTCTTATGTTCGCAATGATCTGATCGGAAGAAAAAATGAAAACGAATAATTTTTATTTCTTAAGTGAATTATTCGCATTATCCTGCAGGTCAGCCGGAATGAGTGGAAAGTGTGTTCGAAATGAAAATGAAAATACGCAGGATGGCTGCCATTTGGATTGCAAAGGTCATCAGCGCTGCGTGCAGACTTTCCGGCAAACAGGGAGTGACGTTTGCCGGAAAGATCGCGCTTAAGGTGGATCCGAATATTTTGAAGGATTTATCTGCGCAGGTGCGGGAAAAGATTTTTGTGGTCTGCGGCACAAACGGAAAAACAACAACCAATAACCTCCTCTGTTCTGCGATTGAAATGGAGGAGATGCAAAAAAGAAGCGCAAAGGTGGTGTGCAATCACACAGGCTCGAACATGCTCGATGGAGTTGTGGCCGCGTTTGTGTTAGCCGCCCGAAACGACGGGACGCTGGATGCGGATTACGCGTGTATTGAAATTGATGAGGCTTCCACTCTGCGGGTGTTTCCCCATTTTAAGCCGGATTATATGGTGCTGACGAACCTGTTCCGGGATCAGCTGGATCGGTATGGGGAGATTGACATCACAATGGATATGCTCAACCGTGCGATGGCGATGGCTCCGGATATGAAAATCATTGTCAATGCGGATGATGCGCTTGCGGCATATCTGGCGATGGAGAGCGGGCATGAGTATCTGACGTATGGAATCACAGAGCGCGTCTTTTCAGAGGAAGAACAGGGTGAGCAGCATGAGATCCGCGAGGGCCGGTTCTGCAAAAAATGCGGCGCACGGCTGGAGTATGAATTTTACCACTACAGCCAGCTTGGAAAGTACAGATGTCCGAACTGCAATTTTGCAAGACCTGCGGTAGATTTTGAAGCCTTTAATATTGACATGTCAGAGGGATTATCCTTTGAAGTGCTGGAGAAGATGGAAAATATCAGCATCACTCAATTAACACAAGAAACAGGAAGTGATTTAGAATCAGGCAGCTCTGTCGGGAAAAATAAAGCATCAAAATCTGCTGGTGCAGAGAAAATATCTTCAATAGCTGCAGACAACAGCAAGTCAGACAGAAAAATACGCAGATATGAGAGCCGTCCTCTTTCTGCAGATTATCATGGATTTTATAACATTTACAATATTCTGGCAGCCTACGCCGCCGGGCGGAGTGCCGGACTCGAGTTTAAGTCGTTTGATGAGGTGCTTTCTTCATTTCATCCTCAGAATGGAAGGATGGAGCATTTTCACATCGGTGGGACAGATGTAGTTCTTAACCTTGCAAAAAATCCAGCAGGATTTAACCAGAATATTTCCGCAGTGATGGAGGACAGGCGCGAGAAGGATGTCATTATTGTGATCAACGACAATGCGCAGGATGGAACAGATATCTCCTGGCTGTGGGATGTGGATTTTGATCGGTTTGGAAATAAATTATATCTGCAGGACGGCAACGGGATTACCTCTGGACAGAATGGACAGGAAGCGGACGATCAGAGAATGGGTGAAGGGATTCACTCAATCACCGTCAGCGGCATCCGCTGTCAGGACATGCGGCTGCGCATGAAATATGTGGATATTCCCTGCGATATGATTGGGGATGTAAAGGCCGCAATCGAGGCACGGCTGGCAGACGGCTGCGGAAATCTGTATGTTTTGGTAAACTACACGGCATTGTTTTCTACGAGAAATATATTAGCTGGAATGGGGTGAAGTAATGGGGTTTTATTTAAATAGTAAAAGACCTTTTTCTCTTTATAAAAGTGAAACGTCTATGCCATATTTTATTGATAAAACTCTTATGCTGAAAGAATTAATTCCTCTTGTAGAACAGGGAAATCAAAGTATTTGTATTACAAGACCGCGGCGTTTTGGAAAAACAGTAGTTGCTGCGATGATTGGAGCTTATTTCAGTAGGGGTACGGACAGCAGCAGTATATTTGATTCGCTTAAAATATCAAATAATACAAAATATAAAGAACATCTGAACCAGCATGATGTCATTTATATTAATTTCAGTATTTCTGATGATCAATGTAGCAG
>JAJQFO010000217.1 GCA_021201095.1 Lachnospiraceae bacterium | reverse complement strand
TCCCGGAACGTATCGAGAGAGAAGAAGCCGTTCGTCGCGGAAGCCAGATCATCGTGCGCACAGATTACTTTTACATCATAATAGTCATGAAGCTTTTTAAAGTATTTGATTTTGAAATCTGCGAGTGCGCCGATAAAATCATACACTTCTTCTGGTTCTTCCATGATTGCGACCAGAGCGTCCTCAAATCCCATAAAATCATGGAAGCGTTCAAACGGTCCTTCCACACAGATACTTGCGTTCATGCGTCCTTTGTCGCCAAATGCCTTGTATTTCGCCGCATCGGCCTCCCAGTCCAGACTGTCAAGATCCGGGAATTTTACAACATCCTTCCAGTCGCAGATATCTGTCAGAAGCTGTTTCCGGGAATTTACCATAGGAGCTCCTGCCTCGTCAGACCAGAGCCATTCCATCCCGAACCAGTCGTAGCCGGCGGTTCCGATGCCTCCGCCCGGACGGTCATAGGTCATCAGGGGCATGCGCCAGTTGAAATCCGCGTAATAGTTTGGAACCCAGTGTGGTGTTTTGTGCTCATAGAACAGCTTCATATTCTCCTCATCGGATATATCTTTTTCGAACTGATATACGAGAAAAGGGGGGACGATATAATTGGGATCCTGGGGTTGCCCCTGCGGGGCAGTTTGCTTTTCACTCATTTCCGATTCCTCCTGTGAGATGAAATTATGTGCAGCTGAAGGTATAGAACAGCTGCAAATTCGTTTAAAGATACATTTATTTTATCAGCATTGTGTCAAAAATAATAATGAAAGATTTCTATTACTTATAAATAAAACTAATAAAAGGAAGGTGAAAACACTAATAAATCTAAAATAATTATAAATTATCAGCACTCATCATTGGCAAGTGCTGATAATTCGAGCTATAACAATGTGAAAGTCAGGAAAGTGATTTATTACAACGGATGAGAACATCATATTGTCCGACAGATTTTGATAATCTGATGGTTGATGTTTTGGCTCCGAGTGTGTATAATTCATCCGACAACGGAACGTTGGAAACAAGTGAGGAGGGATAGCAATGCTTCATATTTTCAGAAACATGAAAGTGAAAGACCGGTGGCTGGCACTTGTCTGTCTGCTGCTTGTCTGCGGGCAGGTGTATTTTGACCTGCGGCTGCCGGATTATACGGCAGAGATCACGGTGCTGATCAGCAGCGAGGTCACTGAGCTTTCGGAATATTATTCGGCGGGCGCAAAGATGCTCGGCTGCGCCCTGTGCAGTGCGATTATGACTGTGATTGTCGGTTACTTTGCTGCCAGGATCGCATCAGACTTTTCGTTTGATATCCGGGCGAAGCTTTTCCACAAGGTATCAGCATTGGGAAGCGGTGAGATCAAGAAGTTCTCTACAGCAAGCCTGATTACCCGTACCACAAACGATATCACCCAGATCCAGATGATCATTGCAATGGGGCTGCAGATGATGCTCCGGGCACCGATTATGGCCATCTGGGCGATTGTTAAGATTGTAGGGAAAAGCTGGCAGCTGTCCGTGGTTGTCGCTGCGGCGGTGGCCATTGTAGTAGTGTCTTTGGTTGTCCTGCTGGCAGTGATGATCCCGAAGTTCAGGATTGTCCAGAAACAGATTGATGATGTGAACCGGATTACGCAGGAGAACCTGAGCGGTATCCGTGTGGTGCGCGCGTTCAATGCGGAAAAGTACCAGGAGGATAAGTTTGACGGGGCAAATACCAGCCTGATGAAGACCCAGCTCTTTACCGGACGGGGGATGGCGTTCCTCTCCCCGATTATGATGTTTGTCCAGAGCGCTGTGAGCGTCGCCATCTATTATGTGGGTGCGCGCCTCATCAACGAGATCAATGTTCCATTAAATGGCACGGTGTCAGAAATGATGCTGGCGGTGTCAGACCGTGCGACAATGCTGGGCGAGGTGGTTTCGTTCAGTTCCTACGCTTTGTACGTGATCATGTCGTTTGTCATGCTGCTGATGATCTTCATGATGCTGCCCCGTGCGCAGGTATCCGCGAACCGTATTAACGAAGTCCTTGACTGTGACATCGCGGTACAGGAAGGGAAGGAAACGACCTCCAAAGAAACCGGTACGGTGGAATTTAAAGACGTGTCGTTCCGCTATCCGGACGCTTCCGAGGACTGCCTGAAGCATATTTCCTTCCAGGCGAAAAAAGGCGAGACAGTCGCTTTCATCGGTGCGACCGGTTCCGGAAAATCAACGCTCGGCGCACTTGTTGCAAGGCTTTATGATGCCACATCGGGAAAGGTCCTTGTGGATGGGAAGGATGTATCCGGCTACAGCTTTGAAACCCTTTACAACAAGATCGGTTATATTCCGCAGAAAGCGACATTGTTCGCTGATACGGTAGAAGGAAATGTTTCATTTGGAAAGAGCGCTCAGAAGGTGACGACAGACGATGTTGAGAAGGCACTGGATATTGCCCAGGCTTCGGATTTTGTCCACGCCATGGATGACGGACTGCAGAGTCCTATTTCGCAGAGCGGTTCCAATGTTTCCGGCGGGCAGAAGCAGCGACTTGCTATTGCTCGTACGATTGCAAGAAAACCGGAAATCCTGATCTTTGATGATTCTTTCTCAGCATTGGATTATAAGACCGACCGCATCCTGCGTCAGAGAATCAAGACTGATCTGAAGGGCACGACCTGCCTGATCGTGGCACAGAGAATCGGAACGATCCGCCATGCAGACCGTATTGTGGTGTTGGATAATGGAGCGGTAGCAGGGATCGGTACCCATGAGGAACTGATGAAGAACTGCGAGGTTTACAAGCAGATCGCGCTGTCACAGCTCTCAGCGGATGAGCTTGCGGCAAATGCGTAAAGGAGAGCCGTGCCATTAAGAATTCGTGCTGAAGCACGAAGGTGCGGTATCGTCCTCGATTTCCGGTGGAAATCGGGACATAGCCAGCATTCCGCATCAGAAATCAATGCGGGATATATAGGAGGTGCGTTTATTATGCCAGAATCAAATACAACAAACAGAAGAGCACAAAGCGGCGCCCCAATGAGAAGAGGCCCAGGCGGCAGAGGCCCAATGGGAGGCGGCCCGATGGGCGGCGGTATGGGCGGCGCAAAAGCGAAGGACATGAAAGGTGCCCTGTTAGGTCTTCTCAATTATTGCAGGAGCCAGGCAGGAATTATTGCCCTGGCACTGGTGCTTGCCGCGGCCGGTGCGGTCTTTACGATCATCGGACCGGATCAGCTTTCCCGGTTGACGGATTATATTTATGACGGACTCTATGGCGGCGTTTCCACCGAGGATCTGGCCGAGGATATCCAGGAGCAGATCATGAGTGGGGAGATCAACATCATGGATTATCTGCCCGAGGGGACAGACGTATCCGAGATGGATCTCACAAGCATTGATCTGACAGACACGGACAATGAGCTGACACAGGCGATCATGGAGAACATTACTTTAAGTGAGGAGTATCAGGAGACCCACGCGGACGACGGCATCGACATGGACGGGATCGCTGGTGTGGCACTCCTGCTGGTTGGGATTTATCTTGCCAGTGCCATCTGTAACTTCGTTCAGCATTACATCATGCAGACGGTCACCCAGCGGACCGCGAAACGTCTCCGTGGGGATATCAGCACAAAGATTAACCGTCTGCCGCTGAAATACTATTCGGGCAATGCTGCAGGTGATGTACTTTCACGTATGACGAATGACGTGGATATGATCGGGCAGGCCATGTCCAACAGCCTGTCGAACCTGGTGACGGCAGTCGCGCAGTTTATCGGCTGCCTGATCATGATGTATTATACGAACTGGATCATGGCAACGACGACTGTCCTCGCGACTCTGATTGGTCTCATCCTGATGGTAGTGATCATGGGCCATTCGCAGAAGTACTTTACGGCCCGCCAGGAAAGCCTTGGAGAGCTGAACGGGTATATCGAGGAAATGTATACCGGACACGATGTGATCCGTATTCTGAACGCAGAAGATGAGGTAAAGGATCAGTTTGGCGCTATGAACCAGAAGGTGAAGGACGCAAACTTCCGTTCCCAGTTTTTATCCGGCCTGATGCAGCCTTTGATGACCTTTGTTGGGAACCTGGGGTATGTAGCTGTCTGCGTGGTGGGTGCTTCCCAGATTATCAACGGCAATATTACATTTGGTGTGATCACGGCATTCCTGATCTACACCCGCCTTTTCGAGTCGCCGCTGCGCCAGATCTCGCAGGCCATGACACAGGTACAGTCCTGTGCGGCGGCTTCCGAGCGTGTGTTTGAATTCCTTGATGAAGATGAGATGGAGGATGAGTCTGAAAAGACGAAGCATATCGACCATGTTCGCGGTGAAGTGGAATTTAGGAACGTAAAATTTGCGTATCCGAGTGCTCCGGAGAAAGAAATTATCCACAACTTCAGCGTAAAAGTAAAGCCTGGCCAGAAGGTTGCAATCGTCGGTCCGACCGGCGCGGGCAAAACTACCATGGTCAACCTGCTGATGCGCTTCTATGAATTGACAGGAGGAGAAATCCGGATCGACGGAGTCCCGACGACGGACATTCCGAGAGAGAATGTACACAGCCAGTTTGGCATGGTGCTGCAGGATACCTGGCTGTTTGAGGGCACCGTGAGAGAGAACCTTCTATATAATACAGAGGGCGTTACAGAGGCACAGATGATCGAAGCGTGCAAGGCCTGCGGCATCCACAACTTTATCCAGGCACTGCCGCACGGATATGATTCTGTCCTGAGCGACAACACCGCGATCTCCGCCGGCCAGAAGCAGC
>JAJQFO010000101.1 GCA_021201095.1 Lachnospiraceae bacterium | reverse complement strand
TCTATATAATATGCGAGCAATCTGCATTTGTCAAGGCTTTTATCATTAAAAGATGAAATAGACTTCCCAAACAGATGAAAAAACACTTATCCAACGCTGTCCGGGTTGTAATGAACCGTACCATCATTTCCAATCACACATCCTTCGGAATCAACGATTGTTCCATCCGGCAGTTTTTGGGAACCTATAGGCGGAGTCCAATAACTACCTGCAGAAGTTCGCACTTTCGTGTGACCATCATAGGTTTTCACAACATGACTGGATGCAGAGCTTTGAGATGTGCTCTTGTTTTCTGCACATCCGGTCAATGCCAAAACAAGTAAAACCGCCGTAAAAGCCTGACCATTCTTTTACATTTCATCGTCTTTTTCCTCGTATAACTGATGTGATTATAAATGGCTCAAATTTTCTCATGCCTTATAAATCCAAAGACTTCGTATCTGCGGCGCAAGAGTGTCAAGGGACCATGTTTTACTGCTGTTGGACGGGCTGTTCGGATCATTAACCGTGACATTTCCATCCCCGTCAATCCCTGTCAAAACAATAAAGTGTCCGGTATAAGTAAAATCTCCCGGATACATACTCGCAATCATCGGTGTGGATGCACTTAGATTCTCCTGTATGTATTCCGCGCTTACAGTCCCTGCCGTTGCCTGCAGGCCAAGCAGTTCTGCGCCTTCGGTCATCAGATTCCAGGATGTTCCCTCGCCCCACACATAATATTCATGTTCTTCTGAAAACTGCGCGACACTGTACGGGGTCCAATCTGTGGTGCCGGTGAGTCCACAGAGTATCATGGAAAGACAGGTCGGCCCGCATCCGGTAATGCCCATACAGTCACTTCCATATGTTCGATATCCCCATCGTTCATCCCACTGGATAAAGAGCGGAATACTTCCTTCTTCCACTTCATCAGTCAGATCAATTGTGTAATTGATATTCTTCTTTTGGGGATACGCATTTACAAAATCCGCAGCTTCCGGGTATTTCTCTGCAAATTCAATGAGGCTTTCCGGAATATATGTGGATTGGCGATAATAGTGAACTGTGCCCGCTAAAAGCGCAGCCAGAAGAATGACAGCAAAACCTGTTTTCATGCACCTCTTCCTGCTATTTATTTTTCTAAGCGGTAATTTAAGTTTTCGTTTTTCATCTCTGCTGTGACTTGTATCTGATATTATTATTCCTGTAATTTTGTTATCTGCAGAATAAATCGGCCTGGTACATATCCTTTTCTTTCTGCGTTCTTCCTCCAGTTTTTTCTTCTTTTTTACAATGAGCAAGGCCACTATATAAAGCAAAGTGATTGCAGCCAGGAAAGCCCAAAATTCTTCAAATGTAAGGTACCATACGAAAGCTGCTGCAGCTAACCAGACAATAATCAGTAATACATAGATTACCGAAAAGATAAATATTCCCATAATAAAAAAGTCTCCATTATGCTGATTTTCTTCGCCACCCTTTATAAACCTGTGGCGGGTTTTCCTACACTTTCAGCATAACAGAGACTTCTTAATTCTGGTCTTAACAAATCTTAAAAGTTCTTAACTGCAACTCTGGTAATTTCCATTTACTTTTTCCTCATGACAGGAAAAAGCAGTGCAATGCAATATTGTTCCTCTGATATTTCTGTTCTCGCAAACCCGTGCATCTGATTCATCATCATGGAAATATTTTTCACACCAATTCCGGTTCCTTCCACATATTGATTTGGCACGGCAATCCCATTTGTAAAGGACATCTCTATATAGTCAGCATCCAATTTCTCTTCCGACTGTTCCTGCTCACTTCCCGCAGCTGCATTACCGTTTTTATGTTCATACAGCAATTCCAGTCGGATTTCCTGCGATTTATCCGCGTATTTTTCGATATTGGATATAATATTGTTCATGATTCTTCCAACATAGTCCGTGCTGACACACACAAGAGCCGGTTGCCAGTCAAGGGAATCTGTATTGACTGTAAAACCCTTAGATATCAACAGCCCACATAGTTCAGAAAGATAATCTCCAAACGCACTGATAGCTTCCTCTGGCTCCTCCAGCTTCGCCTCTTTCTGGGAATCAATCAGGAAATATTCAAACATCTGATCAGACAACCCTTTAATCTGTAATATTTTATCATAGGCTTTATCGATGTAATCCCGACTTACATGCCCCTCACTTTCCTGCCTTTTCAATATTTCCATATACGTCATCAGCCCAGTCAACGGAGTCCGGATATCATGGGACATTCCCAAAACCAGTTTTTTCTGTGCCTCACGCAGTTCTCTTTCGGTCCGTTCTCTTTCATCCAGAGAACGGCGCATCTCATCCAGTCCGGCGGCGAGAGATACCAGTTCATCAGCAGGGCTGCTTCCACTCAGAGTCACCGTCTGTGTCAGGTCTCCTTCGCGGATTCTGTTTACTTCTCTTTCTAATTGCCGGATATAACGAACATCTTCCTGCATTCCGGAAATAAAAACGCCGAGGCAGGCTGCAAATCCCACTATAACTGAAATTCCAAGCAGAATATTATAGTAGGCGGAAACCGCTCCTTCATAGAGATAGACGTTTGCATCTCCATCAGAAAACGTAACCGCAAAGTAATAGCGCCAGGAAATCGCGCTGACTTCCTTTGCCCCCGGATAGAGTTCTCCATCATAAGTGATGTCGAATAGCAGCACATCTTCTCTGGAAACTGTAAATTCCTTGATGTTCCTTTCTTCTGCCCAAGCCCGAAGCTCCTCCGAATCGGTTGCTGCCAGCCCGTTCTGTGTCACATAATCCTGTAATTCTCCTGCCCGCTCTACTTCGGCGTTATATAAATATCCGGATTGCCAGAAGTATTGTTTCATCAGATATTTGCAGCCAAAATAAAGCAAAACAATCAGAAAAATTCCGACCGCAAGTTCATGAAGCAGACGGCAGCTCATCTTTCCTGTCAGGCTATTCTTACTCTCCAAACTGATACCCCTTTCCCCACACCGTCAGGATCAGTTTCGGCTTTTGTGGGTCAGCTTCAATCTTCTTTCTCAGCCGCCGGATATGAACCATAACGGTATTGCCGGATGTATACACGAAGGATTCTCCCCATACACTTTCGTACAGATTTTCTACTGAAAATATTTTCTGCGGGTATTCCAGAAACAACAAAAGCAAGCGGTATTCCATATCCGTAAGTGTAATCTCCTCGCCCCTGCAATAAACCTGATTTTTTCTGGTATTAATCCGTATCCCGGAATGCTCCAGCCATTGTTCTTTATCCGGCGTTGCCTCAGGGCAGCCTTGTGCGAAGCACAATTCAGTTGGCTGCCCGACCTGCCGCCAAGCAAAGCGAGGGGGGCGCTTCCTCTGCTTGCCGGTCATATACATTTCGCCTGCGCAGAAGCGCCTTTATTCTCCCCAATAATTCCGCATAGGAAAACGGCTTGACCAGATAATCATCCCCGCCTGCCATCAGCCCAACCAGCTTATCCGATTCCTGATCCTTTGCTGTCAGAAACAGCACTGGCACACTGGACACCTTGCGGATTTCTTCACAGGTCTTAATTCCGGACATCCCCGGCATCATCACATCAAGTATAACAATATCTGTCCTGTTATTCAGGCGTTCCAGTCCGATCTGTCCATTCTCTGCTTCCTCTACAATATAGCCTTCCCCTTCCAGAAGAATACGAACGCCTTCCCGGATTGCCGCGTCATCTTCTACTATCAAGATTGTCTGTTTTTCCATTACAGTCACTTCTCCTCCCTGTCAGATTTCCTGAGCATAATACTATCCGCAATATGTCTCAGAGCTTATGAGGCTTCTGAATGCCTTAACTGCAGCAGAGCTGCCAGGAGCACAACCAGAAAAGCCAGTAAAACTGTCAGCCCTACTCTTACTCCATCCGCTCCGGAAAAACCAGCGATGAGCCAGTTTTCATTTTTCATCGTATAATTCCAGATTGCATTAAAATCACGTTCTGTATCGATATTCAAAATATACGTCCTGCCGTACAGCATCGAAAAAGCGGAATACATGGTTACAGAAGCCCAGATTGCTCCGGTCGCGCATGTCACCGCTGCAAAAGCCATCCCCATAACAAATAGCGTCGCTGTCATTAATATCATTTTTTCCGTAATAAAGCCTTCCGTGGGAAAGCCAAAATGGAACACTGCAAACAGAACGCCGGAAATCAAAATTGTCTCCATGCAGTTCCATTTATTTTTCATAAAACCTAATACCATACCGCAAAGCACAATTCCGTCTGTAAATCCGCACCTGAGTGCGCCGGATACAGACCAGCATATCGCATATACCAGATCTGCGGCAAGGAGATTTTCTCTGTAGAGGCTTCCGTCCGTAAATAATATGCAGAAACATATCAAAAAAACCGGCAAAAGTATAGCAGCCATATACCACAGGGTGTCCCAACGCGAAGCGTTTTTATATGGGACACCCGACCTGCCGCCGAGTGAAACGAGGGGGCGTTTCCCGCGGATATTCTGACGTATCACGCATTTTTGAGAAATACCCATATATAATTCGCCCGGCTCCATTTTTAAAACGTACCTTGCATAAAGCCCAACAGAACAGGCTGCAAACAGGATATCAAGAACGCAATACAAACAGGTAGTCAGTATCAAAGAATCCCACTTTATATACATAATGTCATATGCAATCTCCGAAGCTGCCGCATCTGCCAATGTCAATATCACCCATGCTGCCAATATGTTTCCTGCAAGCAATATCCATTTCTTAGCTGCTCCGCAATCCATAAGGGAGCTTTTACATTTATCACTTTTATAGCCATCATTCTTGTATTTGTCTTTCCTGCAATTTTTTCTACGAAAAAAAGGTTCTTGTTTCTTCATACAGCCTCCATGTGCAATCCTGTATTTACTATACAGCAATGTTTTTATATTTCAATCCGAAATTCATCAGAAAAAAGCCGCCTTCGTCCATACTCGCGAATACGGGTATATAATTCTATACTAAAATAAAAATCTTAACATGCACCTTAACAATTCTTAAAAAATCTTAACGCAGTTATGAAAAGCCGCCTCCAAAGAGACGGCCTCCGCTAAGCGTTTCTTTTTGTCAACTGCTGGTTGCCTTGGCAAAATCTTCACATCATTCAGGGAATAATAGGCTTTTCCCAGTCAATCTGACATATCAAAATTATTCGCCATACTTCACCACTTTCAGTTATTCAAAAGGATACATTCCAAACATGGTCTTTTTCATGCGAAAAAACATCCGCATATTCCACAATCCTCATCCGCGTGGGTTTCCAGAACTGCGGAACCTCAATATGTCATCACGATCCTGGCAATTTTGTCAGCTTTTATTTCAAGAATATTTTCTCAAATCAGTAAAAACAATCTCCCTGATATTCTCCGCAATCCTCCTCGCCCTTTTCTCATCCAGCTTAATCTGTCCGGCAACCGCAAGCAAATCCTCCATGCCCGGATCCCTCCCATTCCCGTTAACCGTTGTCGCATGTTCACCGCCAATAGAATTACTGTATGTTAGATCATATGCAGGCGACAATTGCCACTTATCATCCTTATACAAAAAAGTAAAATTTTTAGAATGGTCGTCCCGGTTATGCGCAAAGACATTAAAACACATTTGCCGGTAAAGCTTTTCAATTTCTTCGTAGCTATGAGTCATTTGCATAGTTAGCTGCATCAGGATATGATAGTCTAAATTCGGAATACGATGTGACGTTTCCAACAGTCCGCTTACCGAAACCGTGTGGACTCTTGTATCACGTTCTCTGTCAAACCGCTTCACAGCAAAATAACCCGTATTCAATTTTGAGGGAAGAAGCTTTGTCTCCGGCATCTCAATGCCACATCTTTTTGCACACACCGAATAGTCATATTCCTGCTCACCGATATTTTCCCGGTCTATCGAAGAAGGGAATTTTACAATCCACTCCTCACCGTCAATCCTGTAAAAAATTTTGGGCCTTGCCCCGCCGGAGGAGCCGCCCATCCGAAATAGTGTATCCAGATTATCGGATTCCTTCGTTTGAAACACCTTTGCACACTCCAGAGCAATCTGATCCAGAGACATCTCTGACCATTCCGCAGCCAGACTTCGTTCCGGCTGATAGGTAAGCGCTCCCATTCCGGTAGTTCCAACAATCGCCAGTCGATTCATACTGTCAACCTCTGCAGGGTTTATTTTTTCTTTTGTCAGTAAACGGTCTACCAGAAGTCTCCCCCATCCGTCCGGCAGACTGTCTGAAAAAACTCCAAATAATCCCTCAAACGTATCATATCTTTTTGGCATAAAAACGCCTTTTTGCAGCGGCAAAGACAGCGGACTGATAGAAAATCCGTCAGCAATCCACTCCGAATCATACTCGAACGCAGCTAAGTGATTTGCTGCCAATGCCAGCGTTCCAACCTTGCGGGTGCCCATCCATACATGTAATACCTTATAATTGCTCATCAATTACCTCCTGAATCGATGCATACCCTTTCTTTGCGAACAGTTCATCGAAGTCCGCCTCACATCCCAACGCAAAGCTTATCTTGATGAGTGATGAAAGAGAAATTTCTCCGGTTCGTTCGAACCGTTTGAGCGACCCAAGGCTTACGTCGGATCGCTCACTAAGCTGTACCTGTGATAATTTCTTCTCCTTTCTTCTCTGCCTCATTCTCATCGCAATTTCTTTATTAACATCACTCGGAGTTTTTAATAAGTTAAATTGTTTCATAGATAATATTTTAACCCAAAAGTGCTATTTTTTCAAGTTATAGCTCATATTTTATCTGTTTATGCTTGTCTGCCAATGCCATCGCAAACGGAAAAAATTTTATACACAAAGCTTAACTTAAACCGGTCCAAATATAATCGGACAGGGGAACGCCATTCTCCACTATCCGCCTGCGCGAGCCGGGTGCGGCTTTAGCCGCAAAACTCCCTGCCCGGCTCTGTGCATAAAAAATACTGCCTCTGCTGTTTGCTCACAGAGGCAGTATGGCAAGCGCCAAAGGGCGCTTTATGACAACCAGAGCCGGCAGCTGCGACGAAGCGACATCCTGTCTGTATCTGGTGTCTTGTATAGTAAATAATTGGTAACTGGTATCCTGGCAAAACCTGATTCTACATCAATACTCCCGTCTGTCAATATAAGGAGAAGTTTTGCGCTAAGCGTATGCTGCGGTTTTTGCACCGTTGACGTATGCGTAGATTTGCCGTCATTGGCTGCTGCACTTCTTCTACCTGTAATTTTTGATGATGATCTGCAAGGAGGTCCGCCCCATGTATTCGTTGATCGACGGGTAGTAGGTGAAATCCATGCGGACGCGGTTGCTGCGACCCCAGAAGAGGTTCTGGACTTCGGTTTCGCCGTATTTTTCCCGAAGGTAATTCTGGAAGGGTTCTGGATCGCCGAAGTAGAGAGCATCCATGCCGTAGCCCTGGCGGTTCTGTACTCGCATTTTGATGGTGTTTTTATTTCTGCCGATGACGCGGGCGGAAACAACATACAGGGACGTGTCAGCAAACAGGGGCTTCTCGTTTCCCTTTCCAAAGGGTTCCAGAAGAGAAAGCTCACCGATAACCTTTCCGGATATGTAGTTGATCGGCATGGCGACGTCGATGCTGACCTTTTCGGTCAGATCGTCCTCGGTCAGGGTGCAGGTCTCATTGAGACGGCGGCGCATTTCAGGTACGCGGCTTTTTTCCAGGGAAAAACCGGCTGCCATCGGATGACCTCCGAATTTCAGAAAAAGATCCTGGCATTTTACCATTTCCTCGAACATGGAATAGGTCTCGATGGAGCGCCCGGAGCCCTTTGCCTGCTCGCCGCTGTCTGTGATGACGAAGGTTGGTTTGTAGTAGCGTTCGCGCAGCTTTCCGGCCACGATGCCGGCAATACTTTCGTGGCAGTCCGGGATATAGACAACAAGAACGCGGTCCTTCTGATAGCTCTCATCAGAAGCGATCAGGGTGTTGGCTTCGTTCAAGGCCTGTTCAGTCAGGGCTTTTCTCTCATCATTAAGCTTTTTGAGCTCTTCTGCGATTTGCTCTGCCTCTTCTCTCGTCTCGGAGAGCAAAAGCCGCAGGGAGTGCTTGGCGGTCTCGAGGCGGCCGCTGGCGTTGATGCAGGGGCCAAGGACGAAACCGATATGGTAGGAAGTAAGTGCCGAGGGCTCCAGATTGTTCGCGCGGATCAGGGCGTTCATTCCCAGATTTTTGGTGCGGCGCAGACGTACAAGCCCTTCTTTCACCAGGATGCGGTTTTCGCCGTCGAGATCCATGACGTCGCCGACGGTCGCAAATCCGGCGAATTCGAGGAAAGCGTCTGCTTCCTTTTGCGTGTGTCCCATCAGACTGTAAAGGACACAAACCACCTTCCAAGCTACGGCGGCGCCGCAAAGCTTTTTATAGGGATAGAGGCAGCCGGGCTGGTGCGGATTGACGAGGACGTCCGCCGGGGGCAGACGGTAAATGCGTTTTTCTTCCGGAACCGGGACACGAATGGCGGGATCCTGCGCTGCATCAGTATCTGCCGTATCGAAACTCGCCACGCCAATATCTGCTGTGCCAGAATTCACTGCGCCACCATTCGCAGTGTCGGTATCTGCTGTATCGGAATTCGCCGCACCGATATCTGCCGTGCCAGTATTCGCTTCGCCAGTATCCGCTGTGTCGCTATCCGCAGCGCCGGTATCTGCTGTGTCAGATATCGCTGCACTGCTGACAAACAGCGGCTCGTGGTGATCGGTCACGATAACGGTCATACCCATCTCTTTTGCATAGGCAATCTCGTCGATCGCGGCAATGCCGTTGTCACAGGTAAGGATCGTGTCTACCTGCTCGTTGTGCGCGAATTCAATAAGACGGCGGTTGAGTCCGTAGCCGTCCGTCATGCGGTCCGGGATCTCGTAATCAACATTAGCGCCGCAGGTGCCAAGTGCGCGGTAAAGGATGTAAGTCGCGCTGACGCCATCGATATCGTAGTCGCCAATAATGCGGATTTTTTTGTTTTCCTGTATTTTCTGTACCAGCAGCTCTGCCGCCTCCTGACAGCCTTTCATCTGCTTTGGATCGTTCAAAGAGCTAAGTGTGCCATGCAGATATTCCTGCACGGCAGGCATGCCGATGACCCCGCGGTTGCGTATCAGCCGGGCCGTCACCTGGTCAATTCCATATTTTGCCGCAATGGCGGAAAAATCTGCCTTTTTTGCGGCAACGTACCATTTTTCTTTTTTTCTCATTTCCGTTCCTGTGCTTTTCATGTACTGTTTGTTGTCTGTCACTGTAATTATTTATCTGCCATAAGGGATGGGCAAGCCCATCCCTTACAAGAACATGATACTGTTTTTTATAAGGAAAATATAGCTATTTTCCGATACTTTCCGGCTCCTCCTGATGCTGCCCTGTTTTTAATTATAGTAAACGACGTAAGTCGTTTTACTTTGCGCCGTTGCTGCGTGCCAGTGGCACGCGTTTAACCCCCGCCGGGTGGCATCCCGCATTTCATGCGGGATATTCAACGACCGAAACGGATGCGGAGACCGCAGGGCTGCGAAGCAGCCATTCCTTATGCATCCGTGTGCATCCAGTATAGTGAATGACAAAAGAATTTTGTCGTTCACTATACCTGGTGCTGCATGGCGGCATCTGATCATTATACGTTATGCGAAGAGTAGACGCCGCTGGCGCTCAGCACCCTCTCGTTTCGATAAGTTACGTTATTTCTTTGATTTCTTCCTGGTTTTCTTTTTCGCCGAACCAGAAGCCGATCCGGTTTTTGCGTTTTCGGAGGCCGCATTTGCTTTCGCCGCAGAGTTTCCTTTTCCAGCGGCGGATGTTCCGGCACCGGCAGTCGCTGCCGCGCTGCCTGCTGCATTTTCAGCCGCGCTGCTTTGTGCCTTCCCGGGCGCCGCATCCGCTGCGGTTTCCACCGGCACAGTGCCATCAGCTGCTGCTCCATGAGATTTCATCACATACCAGAGGGAACCGGTCACGCATACGGAAGAATAAGCGCCCGCTACCACGCCGACAATCAGCGGCAGCGCGAATTCTTTAATCGACGAGACACCGATCAGGTAGAGCATAAAGATCGTGATGAAGGTCGTGAAGGAGGTATAAATGCTCCGGGTCAGGGTCTGGGTAATGCTGGCGTTAACGATGTCTGCCAGCGAGGAGCCAGCCATCAGCTTCTGATTTTCGCGGACGCGGTCAAAGATAACGATAGTCGCGTTAATCGAATATCCGACGATCGTCAGCATGCAGGCGATGAAGGTACTGCCCACAGAGATCCGGACGATCGCGTAGCATGCAAATACCACCAACACGTCATGCAGCAGGGCAAGCACGGCACTTCCGGCGAAACGAACATCGTGGAAACGGATAGTAATGTAAATCAGCATGCAGATAGCGGCGACGATGACTGCGATCACCGCATCCTGGCGCATCTCGTTGCTGACGGTTGCGGAAATGGAATCATAGAGGATCGCGGTCGCCTCAATGTCATAGGCTTCCTCGAGTGCCTCAGAGATCTCCTGCCGCTGATCTAGATCCAGCACGCTGGTCTTGATGTAGACATCCGTAGAACCCTGTACGGTCTGGAATTGTACTTCCGCGTCGCCTGTCACTTCGGTGAAGATTGGCTTAACATCTGCCTCCAATTCATCCAGTGCCATCTCTTCGTTAAAGGTAACAGTGGTCGAAGTACCGCCCTTAAAGTCCAGGCTCAGGTTCAGTACGCCATTGCCCATCGCGGAGTTGATACCCATGAAGGCCGGTCCGAGCAGGATCAGTACGATAGAAATTGCGAAAAAGGTGCGGCGGTGGCCGACAAAATCAAAATGCCTGCGGGCCTTGGCTTTTCCATAATATTTTTCATCACGGAAGCCGACCTCGTAGAGTGCGTTCATGATCAGCCGGGAAATAATCAGAGCCGTGATCATGGAAAGCACGATACCAAGTGCAAGTGTCTGCGCAAAGCCCTTGACGCTGCCGGTGCCGAGCATATTCAGCACGAATGCGGCAATCAGTGTCGTGACGTTGCCGTCGAGGATTGCGCTGAAAGCCTTTTTGTAGCCAGTCTGAATTGCACCCTTGACGGAGCGGCCGTCAGCGATTTCTTCCTGTATACGCGCATAGATAATAACGTTTGCGTCCACGGCCATACCGATGGTCAGGATAATACCCGCGATGCCGGGAAGGGTCAGCGTCAGATCGAATGCATTCAGACAGATCAGGGTCATGCAGGCGTAGAGAAGCAGGCAGAAGGCTGCCACAACGCCCGGCAGCGCATAGACGATGATCATGAAAATCATGACAATCACAATGCCGATCGCGCCGGCGATCAGACTGGTGCGGATCGCGTCCTGTCCGAGCTGCGCTCCTACCACCTTGGAGCTGATTTCTTCAAGCTCCAGAGAAAGGGCGCCGATACGGATGGAGGAAGCCAGAGTCTGTGCCTCAGAAGCGCTGCTCATGCCGGAGATGTAAGCCGTTCCTCCGGTAATGGCTTCATTTACCACCGGAGCACTGATCACTTCGTCATTATAAATAATGTAGATATAATTGCCGACATTTTCTTCCGTAGCAGTAGCAAATGCCTCTGCCCCGGCACTGGTCAGCTCCAGCTTTACAATGTATTCCATATTTCCCAGATCATCCTGCTGGGTACCTGCGGACGCGGTGTCGATATCGGAACCAGTCAGCACCACCGTACCGTCCTCTAGCTGAAATTCCAGGGACCCCGGCTGCCCCAGTTCCTCGAGAACCGCATTTACATCTGAAACGCCCGGAATCTCGATATTGATCCGGTCAGAGCCTTCCTGGTATACATTGGCCTCCGTGCTGTAGGTGTCGGCACGCTGCTGCAGCTTGTAGACCGTGTCGCTCATCTCTTCCGCGGTCGGGTTTTCATCCACTACCTGGTAGGTGACGCTCACGCCGCCGGACAAATCCAGTCCGAGGATGATGTTTTTCGCGGAACCCGTCCCCGTAGGGCCGATTCCGACCGCAGTAACATACGCGAAAAAGATCAGCAGCACCGCCATCACGACGAGCGTAATCCGCGCGTTCTTCTTATTCATTTTCATATCCGTGTTCCTCCTTAAATTGTCCTGCATCGGTTTGGGATGCAGGACGCAGGCAATGTTCCGATTTCCAAAGGAAATCGAGAACGGTACCGCGCCATCACGCTTCAGCGTGATTTTGCATGCGCAGCTTTCCCGTCTGTCGTGTATCGATCTTCGATACACGACAATTTTTACTCTTCTGCGAGCGCGGCCTTGATCGCAATTGCGCACTCAACGCGCTTGCGCATGAGCTCGCAGCCTATGTCATACGCATCCAGGATGGTACCGTGGAAGTTGTCGGAATTGGCCGCGCAGCCGCCGCTGCAGTAAAACTTTGCAAAGCAGTTTTTACACTTTTCTTTGGTGTAAACATTGCATCCCTTAAACTCGTCCACGATCTCCGGGCGGGTGATGCCCTCGTCCACGTTCCCCATCAGGTATTCCTCATGGCCGACGAACTGGTGGCAGGGATACAGGTCGCCCCAGGGCGTCACTGCCAGATATTCCGTGCCTGAACCGCAGCCGGAGAGACGCTTGTACACGCACGGTCCGCCGCTTAAGTCGAGCATGAAATGAAAAAAGGTGAAGCCTCTGCCCTCTTTTTCTCTGCGGATCATTTCGTCTGTCAGCCGGTCGTACTCGGCAAAAATCTGCGGCAGGTCTTCCTCACGAATCGCATAGTCCTCCGACGCCTCAGCTACCACCGGCTCGATGGAAATCCGGTCGAAGCCTGCATCCAGAAGGTGCAGGACATCGTTGCAGAAATCCAGATTGTGATGCGTAAAGGTGCCGCGTACATACCAGGTTTTGTTCCCGTCCGGAGCGGACTGCAATCGCTGACCGGCCTGTACGGTCGATGTCCCCTGCGGATCAGCGCAATCCTCCGTACAGGATGTTTTCTCCGCATCGCAACAGCCTTCCTTCGCCGCATCTGTTTTCTGGGAGTCAGAAACAGCTTCTCCCGATATCGAGACTCCGCTTCGCAGCTCCACGAACCTCTGAAACTTCGGCATAACCAGGTCGTAGCTGCCTTTCCCACCGCGGAAAGGGCGCATGTAATCATGTACTTCCGGTCTACCGTCAATGCTGAGTACCACGTTGGCCATCTCCTGATTCAGAAATTCCATAATCTCATCATTCAGCAGAACGCCGTTCGTCGTCATTGTAAAGCGGAAGTTTTTATTGTGAATCTTTTCCTGTTCGCGGCCGTAGCGGACCAGGTCCTTGACGACCTGCCAGTTCATCAGAGGCTCGCCGCCAAAAAAGTCCACCTCCAGATTTCTCCTGGAGCCGGAATTTGCAATCAAAAAGTCCAGAGCCTTCTTGCCAACCTCATAGCTCATCAGCGCACGGCGGCCATGGTATTCGCCCTCCTCCGCAAAGCAGTAGCGGCATGCCAGATTGCAATCGTGGGCAATGTGCAGGCAGAGTGCCTTAACAACCGTCTTGCGGGCCTTGTAATCAATAATCGCATTTTCATAGATATCTTCGGTAAACAGCGCACCGGACGCAGACAGTTCAGCGCATTCTCCGAGTGCCTCTCGGATCTCCTCCGCCGGATAACGGCCGGAGAGCTCGCTGACAATCCGGGCAGTCAGATCTGCCGGAAACATCTGTGCTGTTGCGCATGTCTCACCGGTACATGGCTTGTCCGACGCAGCAGTATGCGTACTCCCTGCCCCGTCAGCCTTTACCTCTCCCGATCCATTTTCCGAGCCTGCACTCCCGTCTGCTTCTGAGCCATCTGCTGATTTCTTCCCAGCTTCCGCCATCTCCTGAAAGGTTGCCAGCCCCAGCTCTTTCCGCCCATCCTCAAGCAGGGCGATTACTTCATATGTAAGGTCGTCCACCACATGGACGGAGCCGCTGTTTACATCCAGAACAATGTTGTATCCATGATTCTTATATTGATGGATCATGATGAAACCTCTCTCTAAGACTTACCTGTATAACAGTAGACAGGCAGCGAATCCGCCGCAAATCGCGCAGCGGTTCACTGCCTTTACAATACGATCCGATCAGTTCTGGATCACTTTCCGTTCTCGCAGGTCTGGTTGCCTACTGTACAACTGGTCTTGCATGCAGACTGGCAAGAGGTCTGGCACTCGCCGCAGCCGCCCTTTTTCAGTGTGCTCTGCAGCGGCTTTGTATTCAGGGTCTTGATATGTTTCATGGTCTCTCTCCTCCTTATATAAATAAGTAATAATACGGGACACGTCCAGCGCAGTCTGGAAAATTTCTTACGCTTACGCACCCCTGTGCATCAAACTGCCGCGCGCGGCTTTTCGCCGGCGCGGCAATCGTTTACGCACAGCTTTTTTATCTTAGCACAGAACAGCTGACTTGAAAAGAGCTTTTGCGAAACTTTTTCACAGGCTTTTCACAGCTTTTTCGGGAGTTCCCGGAAACCCTTTCACTGCTTTTTTCTGAAGTCTCCCGGAAGCTCTTTCAAGACTTCCTCAAAACTGTTTTACAAAGTTCTTTTTTCCTCTGATCATTCCTTCGATGCCGCATGCTTTCCGGCGATCATGCCGAAAGCATAGCAGCGTCCGATGGAAAGGCCGGTCTGGTGGAACGGATAATCGTTTCCGCCGTAGAATGGTCCGCCCAGGTTGCCGACACAGTAGAGGCCGTCAATCACTTCTCCGTCCGCGTTCAGCGCCTGGCCGTTCTCGTTGATCATAACGCCGGAGCAAACCGCAGATACACGGATATGCTTGCGCACGCCCCAGAACGGAGCCGTCTTGATCGGGTGCATGTATTTCGCAGGCTTTCCGAAATCAACGTCATCGCCGGACTCGCAGAGCTCATTGTAGCGGTCGACCGTCTCCTGCAGGGTCTCATAAGGGATCTCCAGCTTTTCCGCCAGCTCTTCGAGCGTGTCGCAGCAATAGCTGTCAATCAGATAGTCAAAGACGCCTTCCGGATTTTCCACCGCGCCCGGAATGTATTTCTGCATAGCCGCAGCCGGAACCATGCCGCTGACAAACTCATCCGACGGCCAGTTTTCATAATCGCTGTCATAGATCGTGCAATACCACCCCTTAGATCCGTCCGGGTGATTGGAATCTACATTATTGCCGTTGAAACGGCCCTGGAATTTGAGGATATTTCCCATATAGACAAATCCAGTGTACTCATTGGTAAAACGCTCGCCATTCATATTGACATAGAGGAACGGCTCCTCATACATCAGGCCGGAGTCAAAGTCATGCATCATCTTGGTATGTCCGAGTGGCTCCATCTTCGCGCCTGCGCTGATCGCGAGGATATGGCCGTCGCCGGTCTTATGATACTGCTTCTTATCATAATCCGCCACATCCGGGCACCAGCGGTCAACCATCGCGTCATTATTCTGATAGTCGCCTGTTGCCAGGATCACGCCATTTTTTGCGTTGAACTGTATGTATTTCCCTTCTGCATCCCTGGCAATGACGCCGGCCACCTTCTCGCCGTCCATCACCAGCTGCACCGCCGGCGTGCTGTAAAATACTTCAAGGTTTGGATTCGCCTCTGCCACGTTGTCAAGAACAATCTGAAGCACATCACCGACGTTCTGCGGCTTCGGCCCGATCCACGGTGCCATGAAATAGCAGTGGTCATCGCCATAAGCATAGCTGTCCAGCCGATCGCTCCAGACGCCGGTCAGATCCTGGCTGGTGCTCATGTAAGCGTACAGGCCTTTGCCATTATTGAGCAGCTCTGAGCAGTTGTCATTGTCATCCACCTTGGAGCCGTCGCCATATTCCGTCTCAGAGGTAAGTCCGGCACGGTTCAGATACCACATCAGGGCCTCCTCAGAAGAATCTGCGTAAGCCTGCAAAAGCTTCGGATCCGCGCGCCAGTCATCGAGGCCGTTCGTGTGGTGGATCCACTTCTGGATGCCGGCCTCGGTCGATTTGGATTTAATAATCGCGGATGCGCAGTTGCCCTGTGAAACGACGACGCTTTCCTTCTGCAGAACTGCGACGGATACGCCCGCCTCTGCCGCAAAGCCCGCTGCGATGACGCCGGCAGCTCCGGCTCCAACCACGACCACGTCATAATCCTTCGTCTCATCCGGTGTGATCGCCCTGAGCTCGCAGGCGGAATCCTCGACCTCCTCTGCTGTCAGGGAATCCGGCACTTCATAATCAGAAGCCGCCTCTGTACCAGCTGATACCTCCACTGTTTCGCCCTTCGCCTGTGCGATGCAGGCCGCTGCAGCCTTTGACGCCGCTGTCGAAGTCACTGTAGCGGAGCTGACACCGTCAATCTCCGAACCCTGCGCATCCAGAATCTGCTGCGCGAGCTCTTCCCCGTAAAGTCCGCCGATGGTCGCAGTCTCTTCTGACACATCCACTACAACATCTGTGATGCTCTCCGCGTCAAATGTCATGGTCACAGTCACAGTGCCGATACCGGTCGCAGTCGCGCTGTAGGTACCAGGAGTATAAGTCCCCGACTCCTCTGCCAGTACCGGCAATCCGGTCCCCAGAATCCCCGCCGCTGCCGCGCCAAGTGCCCCTGCAGCCGTCCCTTTCAGGAAATCACGGCGTGAGAGTCCCTGTGTCTGTTTTTTTTCTCTTCCCATAATTCACGATCCTCCTTGCTTTTCGGTAATCAATATCTTTGAAAGTATAGCACACTTCTTCCAAAGCGTCCAGTCTCCGGAAGCCGCTCACTGGTAATTTTTTATCAATATTAAAACGAATTTTCGATCAATCATAGTCCTTTTTTGCTGCAATTGCGGAAAGTGAATATCATTTCATTTTTATCTCTGCAAAAATTGTCTAAAAAACTAAAATTATCCGTTGAAACATTCCCGGAAAACTGTTATTCTTAAAGGAGCGTTTCAAGCAAATTGCCAGTGGACACGGTTTGCTTCGCAGCCGGATATCTGGCATTCTTAAAAGAGCGTTTCAAGCAAATTGCCAGTGCGCAAATAGCTTTGCGTCCGTGCGGAAGGGAGGAAAGCAGAACATGAAAATCGGTATGACGGAAATCCTTCTGATCCTTGTAGTCGCGCTCTTTGTGGCAGGACCTGACAAGCTTCCCTACTACGCCAGGAAATTCGGCGAAGCTCTGCATTCGTTTCGGGATATTTCCTCTGAAGCTGCCAAAGAGATCAAGGATAATGTAGTGGAGCCCCTTAATGAGGCGCAGGCGCCGCTGCGTGAGGCAATGAAGCCCGCCACCGATCTGGTCAGTGAAGTATCCGGCAATATCAAAGATGTCCAGAAATCTTTTTCAGATCTGGGAAAACCATTGAAGGCGGAGACAGATCGGAAAAAAAGCTCTGATGCACCAAAAGAAAATGAAAGTGAAAGCGAACCCGTTACGGCCAAAAGCAGTGATGGTAAGGGCGAGTCCGATACGTCCAAAGACAGTAATAGCAAAAGTGAAGGCGAGCCAGTGATTTCAGGTACGGATGCGCTCGAAGAAGCACTGCCGGACAAGACCGCCAGTGAGCAGACGGCTTCGGACGTTTAGACTTCGGGCATTCAGACATTTGCCCGAAGCTTTCAGGGCTTGTCTTTTTTATCTGTCATTATTATAATACAATACAGTATACATATTAAGGAGGTATCCGCTATGAAACTTGGAACTACAGAGTTACTGATCATTCTGGCCATCATTATCATTCTTTTCGGCCCGAGTCAGATTCCCAAGCTGACGAAAATGATCGGGAAGGCTTCGAAAAGCTTTCGAGAAGGCGCAGAGGGTGACAGTAAAAATAATCCGGATGGCAACGGAGGATCTCAGAATATGGAGCAGTGATGAAGAATCAGAAAAACAAACAGGATCAGCCGAAGGCAGAAAAAAATGGTGTAATGCCTCTCTCCGGACATCTGCGGGAGCTGAGAAACCGGCTGGGGATCTGCATCGTGGCACTGGTTGCCGCGTTTCTCATCGCCCTGTATTTTTCTCAGGATCTCATCTCATTTCTGACGGATATGGGAGCTGTGTATGGTTATGAATTTATCTACATTTCTCCTCAGGAATTGCTGATGCAGCAGTTTTCGATTGCGCTGGTCGCAGCTGTATGCCTGTGTCTGCCGTTGATTCTTTATCATCTGTGGGCCTTCATTCAGCCCGGTCTGAAGGCAGATGAAAATGTACTTTTTCTCGCTGCACTCTTTTCCGGTCTGCTTTTTTTTGTGATTGGCATTCTTTTCGCTTACAAGGTCATGCTCCCATTTATGCTGAAGTTTCTGATTGACATCAGCTCGGGCAGCGGAATCACGGCTTCGATCAGTGTCGAGAAATACCTGAATTTTCTGCTGACGATCTTTCTGGTATTCGGGATCATCTTTGAGCTGCCGGTCGTATCCGTACTCCTTACGCAGATGGGGCTTTTAAAGGTGGAATGGATGAAAAAAGGCTTTAAGCTGGCGATAGTCGTCATTTTTTTCATTGCGGCAGTCGTAACTCCGCCGGATATTGTCTCGCAGACAATGGTCGCACTGCCGATGCTGCTGCTTTACCAGTTCAGCATTTTGCTCTCAAGCCTTCTTCTGCGTCTGCACCGAAAAAAGCCTGCAGGCAGTGAGCATAAAGATGAATAGGTAATATGCTGACAACCTCAATTTTCAAAAGCAAACGGCACACGCCGTTTTACTTTATAACAGAAACCGTTTTTGCGTGATTGAATCGGGCAAAGTATGTTTTTCGCCATACGCCTGTCTGGTTCTGCGCATAAAATCAAAAACAAAATATGCAAGAAAGGGATTAAAGAATGGGTAAAGAAATTGTTTCACGCACCACCTTCGTAAAAGGTGTGACAGCCTGCGTGGTTGTCGCCGCCTCTCTTGGCGTTATTACGATCGGCGATTATTCCGTCAATTCCACAGAGGAAACATCCGGCACAATGAGCTACACAGCCGGCACCTACACAGCTTCCTCCGCAGGCATTTCCAGTGATGTCATTGTGACCGCTACTTTTGATGATAGCAGCCTGACGGATGTATCAGTCGATGTTTCCGGAGAAACCGCAGGCATCGGGGCGGACATCGGAGATGAAATGGTTGAGAAGTTCCTTGCAGCACAAAGCGCCGATGTGGACGGTGTTTCAAGTGCTACGGTTACTTCCGACGCGCTCAAAGCAGCCATGCAGGACTGCATCGACCAGGCAGCCGGAGGCGGGGCTTCGGATGATGCTGGGAATACAGCGAGCGAAACAGAGACAGAGACCTCCGCTGCAGAAGCTGAAACTGAGACTTCCGAGACCGAGGCAGAAACCGAAACTGCTGAGGCTGAGACTGAGAATGAAACGGATGCTGAAACTGCGGCCGAAGCGGAAGCAGATGCTGCAGAGGCAGAAACAGAGGCTGAGGCTGCAGATACTTCATCCGGAGCGGCGAGCTACACGGCTGGTACCTACACTGCTTCCTCAACAGGGATTTCCAGTGATGTCACTGTGACCGCTACTTTTGATGAGAACGGCCTGACAGATGTTACAGTCGATGTTTCCGGAGAGACCGCGGGCATCGGGGCGGACATCGGCGATGAAATGATTGAACAGTTTCTTGCGGCACAAAGCGCCGATGTGGACGGTGTTTCAAGTGCCACAGTTACTTCTGACGCGCTCAAAGCAGCCATGCAGGACTGTATCTCACAGGCAGCCGCAGGCGGGGTTTCGGATGATGCTGAGAATATAGGAAACGAAACTGAGACCGAATCAGCAGCTGCGGAAGCAGAAACTGAGGCTTCTGGAGTTGAGTCAGAAACAGAAGCAGCCACTGCCGAAGCTGCCACCGGCACGACAGGCTACACGGCCGGTACCTACACAGCGACCGCAGCGGGAATTGACAGCGATGTCACCGTATATGCGACTTTTAGTGAAAGCGGTCTGACTGCTCTCTCGGTTGATGTTTCCGGAGAGACTGCGGGTCTCGGTGCAGACATCGGCGACGAAATGATTGAGCAATTCCTTAACGCGCAAAGTGCCGACGTGGATGGAGTATCCGGCGCCACGGTTACTTCTGATGCACTCAAAGCAGCCCTGCAGGACTGCATCGACCAGGCTGCCGGGAACGGGAACTCTGAGGATGGTGTAAGTGCTGTGAGTGAAGAAGTTGCAGCGGCCGAAGCCGAGGCTGCAGAGACAGAAACAGAGCCTGCCGCTACAGAAGCGGAAACTGAAACAGAAGCTGAGACGGAAGCCGCCGAAGCAGACGCAGCTTCTTCCTCTCCTCTTTACACAGCAGGCATCTACAGCGCCACTGTCACCGGCTATTCGGCAGAAATCACGGTCACGATGGAGTTTGATGAATACAGCATCCTTTCGATGGACGCGGACGTGGCCGGTGAGACTTCCACCTATGCCCTGATTGACAGCGATGTCATCGAGCAGGTGCTCGACGCGCAGACCACAGAGGTGGACGGCATTTCCGGCGCGACAGTCACCGCAGACGCGATTCTGGAAGCCGCCGAAGACTGCATCGCACAGGCCCTGATTACAGAGGAGGATTCAGAGGGCACATCAGCCATTATCGGCGGTGCGGACGGTCCGACAGAAATCTATCTCACAGACAATGAATCTGACGAAACGGATGCGGAAGATGCAGCCGAAGAAAAAACAGGTGCGGATGAGTCTGAAATAGATTAAGCGCATATATTTCTGTTTCTGACCCTGTTATCATCGCAATCCTGTAAGGAGGATTATAAAGTATGAGTGTTAAAACATTCCGGGGCGGTATTCACCCCGAGGGATTCAAGGAGCTCTCCCTGGGCGGCCCTGTGACGCCCTATCAGCCGCAGGGCGACCTTGTTTTTCCAGTTAATCAGCATATCGGCAAGCCCGCGAAGCCCGTCGTAAAAAAAGGCGACCTGGTGCAGGCCGGACAGACAATTGCCGAAGCGGACGGCTTTGTCTCCGCGAATATCATCTGCTCCTGCTCAGGCAAGGTGAAAGCCATCGAAGAGCGCACGACCGCGTCCGGAGCGAAGGCGACCTGCATCGTAGTGGAAAATGACGGCGAATACACGCTGATGGAAGGCATCGGCAAAAAACGTCGGGCAGATACTTTTTCTAATAAGGATATTCTGGATGCCGTCCAGAGAGCCGGCATTGTCGGAATGGGCGGAGCCGGGTTCCCGACTCATGTCAAGCTGACATCGAAAAAGCCGGAATCCATTGAATATGTCATTGCAAACGGCTCTGAGTGTGAGCCTTACATAACCTGCGACGACCATCTGATGCAGAACCAGAGCCGCGGCATCCTGGACGGACTGCGTCTGGTGCTTCAGCTTTTCCCGGACGCGATGGGCGTCATCGCGATCGAAGATAACAAGCCGGAAGCCATCAAAGCCATGGAAGCGGTCTGTGCCGGTGAAAAGGGCGTCATGGTACAGCCGGTTAAAGCCAAATATCCGGAGGGCGGTGAGCGCAACCTGATCTCTGTAATCAGCGGCCGCGACCTGAAATTCGGCCAGCTGCCGGCGGACGTAGGCTGCATCGTCTGCAACGTTGCCACGCTCTATGCGATCTACCGCGCCTGCTGCTATTCGGAGCCGCTGATGAAGCGCTATTTTACCGTCTCCGGCGATGCAGTCGCAAATCCGGGGACCTTCGAAGTCCCGATCGGTACCGCTTACAGGGAATTGACAGAGGCGGCTGGAGGCATCAAGCCGGATGTCACGCTGAAAAAGGCGCTGAGCGGCGGTCCGATGATGGGTATCGCAATGCCTTCGCTCGACGTTCCTATTACCAAAGCCAGCAATGCTCTCACGCTTCTGGCGGAGGATGAAGTAGAACTGGCAGCAGAGCAGCAGACCGCATGCATTCGCTGCGGGCGCTGTTCCCGAGTCTGTCCGATCCATCTGATTCCGCAGATGATGGCGGACGCAGCAGAGAAAAAAGATTACGAGCAGTATGAGAAGCGTTTGTACGGTCTCGACTGCATTGCCTGCGGCTCCTGTACCTGGGTCTGCCCGGCGAAGCGCCCGCTGATGCAGCTGTTTAAACAGGCCAAGGCCGAGATTCTGGCCGCGAGAAGAAAGTGAGGGATGAGTCATGAATGAAAATCAGCTTTTAAATGTTTCCTCCAGCCCCCACATCCGCGACAGGAAATTAACCACCGGACAGGTAATGCTCGATGTCGTACTCGCGCTGATGCCTGCCACGGTTTTCGGTATCGTTCGCTATGGGCTGCATGCGTTTCTGGTAATCCTGCTGTCGGTGCTGGCGGCAGTTCTTTCCGAATATCTGTTTGATGTGATCGCGCATAAGAAAAATACAGTGAAGGACGGCAGCGCGGTGGTGACCGGTCTTCT
>JAJQFO010000094.1 GCA_021201095.1 Lachnospiraceae bacterium | reverse complement strand
GTCCATGATCGACCATGTATACGTAGCCGGAGGCATCGGCAGCGGTATTAACATGCGCAACGCTGTAACCATTGGCATGTTCCCGGACATTGAGATGGAGAAATTCACCTACATCGGCAATTCCTCCCTGTCCGGCGCGTACGCAATCCTGCTATCCGCTGAGGCAGAGGCAAAAGTTTCCGAGGTTGCGCACAACATGACCTACCTCGAGCTCAGCAACGAGCCTACCTACATGGATGAATTCGTCGCCAGCTGCTTTTTGCCGCACACAGATGCGGGGCTATTCCCGTCTGTGAGGATGAAATGAAAGGCATCCAGGGGCACGCTTTTTCACCGACCTGAGCAGCAGTGTAGATGCTGATGAAGTTGGAGGGGGTGAAATGCCTGTGGCACTTGTTTTATATCCCAATTTTTGCAGAAAATCGAGGACACAGGCGCTGACCGAAGCGTAAAGTAGATATCCGTATGGCTGCAGCTCCTGGGTTCGCTGAAAGCTGCAAAATACAGGATCCGGCTCTGCACATAAAGAGAGACAACCGGACAGTTCCTCATGCTGCCTGGCTGTCTTTCTTTTTTATTTTGATTTTTACGGTTACCGGCCTTCCTAAGTCAAAGCCCCCGATGCAAGCATACGGAGCATCAAATTTGTAGCAATGCAAGCATCGGGGTACTTGACCCTCGCGGCAGTCGCCAAATATCCGTGCAAGCACGGCTACTTGGCTTGCTGCTTCGCGGGAATAAAGCGGAGGATGCCAGATCATTTCCAAACAGCGATGCCTTCTGATAAAGTAAGTGTATATCGATTATCCGCTTGAAGACTTCTCGGGTAGGTAGAGGTAGTCTTCATGTAGGCATTAAAATTAACATCGCAGATATACCAGGTTCCATTTACATTAACCTCAGCCCAGCCATGTGCAGACCAGCCACCATATACGCTAGCAATCTTTCCCACTGCGACTCTTGAATCATATCCCAATACCTTAGCAATACAGGCAACACTCGCTGCATAGCGATAACAATTCCCATAATGATTAGTAAAATAACTAACCGCATAGCCGGATAAATCTGACGCCCCAGGCGTACCATAATATCTCTTATAAGAATAAGTACTGCGCATATATTTGAAACACGTCTCCAGACGGGCACTGTTTGACAAAGCTGCACTTGAATGGGCCATCACATAATCCACTGCCATCTGTATAGCCTTTGTTGTGACAACTTTGCCGCTGTCATCCACATAATAGTATCCTTCCGATGAAGAACCTACAATTTGATTTTGCTGCATTATGCCTGAACTGTTGAAATAATATTGATAACCATTTATTTTTACCAGTCCGGTCACGGCAGAACCTTTTGGTGCGGTATTATTGCTTTTTCTGAAATAATATTCATTTCCGTTTATGGTTTTCCAACCAGTCTGCATTTTCCCTGAAGAGGAGAAATAATATCGGTAGCCGCTGATCTTGATCAGGCCTGTCACTGCCGCACCTTTTGGAAAGGCAGAAGAAGCAGTCTTTTTAAAGTAGTATTTGCTGCCGTTTATGGTCTGCCAGCCGGTTTTCATCTGGCCAGTCGAGGAAAAATAGTAGCGATAGCCGCTGATCCTGACCAGCCCTGCTGCCGCGGCTCCCTTCGGAATCGGGTCATGCGAAGATTTATAGAAGTAGTAGGTCTTTTTGTTCCATGTCACCCAGCCGGTCTGCATGATGCCTTCGGAGTCAAAATAATAGCTGTAGCCGTTGATCCTGACGACAGTGTCCGTCACCATCGCTTTCGCAGGGATAGAGCCGTGTGCGCTTTTATAAAAGTAGTATGTATTTTTACCTATAGTCAGCCATCCGCCTGTTTTAACGGAATTCTCATAATAGTAGGTAAAGCCGTCACTTTCGGTTACAAAGCCGTTCAGAAGCTGTGTCGCGGAATCGGTGGTTTTCCCGCTGGAGAAATCTGTGGAATTACTGCCAGATGTAGTCTCCGCGGCAAATGACGATCCACTGTCAATCGTCAGTGACAGAAGTGCGATCCACAGTAGTGCTACGAATAAAAGCTTCCATGTTATCTTTCCTGTTTTCATAGTACCTCCCTTGCTGTTCCAGGTTTCATCTGGCCAGGTGCTGCCTGCTAATTACTGAGAAATGGTTTTTCCTGTCAGAGAAATGTAGCTTTATTAGTCATTTTAAAACATAGCATGAGAAGCTGATTTATGCAAGAAAAACCTTATGAATGCATATGTGTTGAATTTGCCCGCACTTGTATTTTAACGTATAACAATTTTTCATATTCTATATTGTCTCGTAAGGACCTGCTTTTAAAAATTCGAATCCAGACAAGAAATTGCTTGAAAAACAGCGCCTAAAGGGATACAATAAGAACGAATTTCAGAAGCCCTTTCTGAATGAATCTGCGCAGCCGCGATCGATAAGCCGCTGCGCACCAATCTAATAAGGAGGTGAGCGTTTGGAAGACTACACCAAATACAGGCTAAAAGATCGTGAAGAGCTCTCGGCGGTGCTATCCGGAACCGATCAGATCTTTGTCATTGCCTGTAATAAATGCTTCAAGGAGTTTCACACGATTGAAGAGCCGGAGCTGGCTGAGTTCGAAAAAATTGCTGCCGAGGAAGGAAAGACCATCACGGGAAGCGCGAGGGTCGATTTTTTGTGTAACAAAACGCAGACGGCAAGAAAGCTTGCGGACATGATTCCGGAAGGCACAGAGAATGTTTTTGTGATTTCGTGCGGACTTGGTGTCCAGACGGTTGCAGATCTGATGCTGCAGCGGGAATCGGGTCCTGTTTCAGTATACGCAGCCGCAGACTCTTTGAATTATACGGGACATCACGGCATGGCACTGACGGAAAAACGCTGCGATGCGTGCGCCCAGTGCTATCTGAATATTACCGGAGGAATTTGCCCGATTGTGGACTGCTCCAAGAGTCTGGTAAATGGACAGTGCGGCGGTGCTAAGAACGGCAAATGCGAGGTAGATCCCAATAAGGACTGCGCATGGGAGAAAATATACCAGCGATTGAAAAAGCAGGGACGTCTGGAGGAGTTTCTGCAGCAGCCAGTGCAGCTGCGGGATTATTCAAAGACGGATTACAAATTTGTACATAATTATGTAGCCTCTATCCGGGAAAAGAGCCTGGATGGCTACTGTGGCGGTGTACATCCGCTGGAGCACAAGGAGTTTACAGAGAATCTGCCGCTTCAGAAGTTCCCGGAGCCGGAGATTGTGGCGATTCCGCTCTCCATGCATGCGGGAGCTCCTGCGACACCGGTGGTGGCAGTGGGAGATACCGTGAAGGTCGGACAGAAGATCGGCGAGTCGGCCGGGTTTATCAGCAGTCCGGTGCATTCCAGCATCAGCGGTACCGTGATAGCAATTGAAGAGCGCGGACACGCAACCAGAGGCACCTGTCCGGCAGTCGTGATCCGCTCTGATGGCAAGAATACGCTGGATGATTCCGTTCGTCCGCAGAAGTCTCTGGAAGAACTGACGCCGGACGAGATTATCACGATTGTTAAGGAAGCTGGCATTGTCGGTATGGGCGGTGCAGGATTCCCAACCTCCGTGAAGCTGAAACCTGCCAAGCCAGTGGATACGATTCTTCTGAACGGCTGCGAGTGTGAGCCGTATTTGACGGCTGATCACAGAGTCATGCTTGAATACGCAGATGACATCGTGTTTGGTCTGCGGGCTATTGTGAAAACAGTCGGTGCCGAAAAAGGCCTGATTGTGATCGAGGATAATAAGCCGGATGCGGTCGAGCTGATGAAGGCAAAGGTGGCGGATTATGACAATCTCGATGTGGTGGTTGCCAGAACAAAGTATCCGCAGGGCGCAGAAAAAATGCTGATCAAACGTGTGCTGAAACGCCAGGTGCCGAGCGGCGGTCTGCCGGCGGATGTCGGCTGTGTGGTAAGCAACATCAGCACCACCAAGGCGATCTCTGACGCGATCCAGAAGGGCATGCCGCTCATCGAGCGTGCAGTCACCGTGACCGGCGAGCGCTTGAAGCACCCGGGCAATTATATGGTAAAGATCGGTACCAATACAAAGGATCTGATTGATTATTGCGGCGGTGTAACCGGAGACGGTGAGATTACCTATAAGGCCGGCGGCCCGATGATGGGATTTGTCCTCAAGGATCTAGATGTGCCAATTATGAAGGGTTCCAACGGTATCATCTGCGTGGATACTGATCATACCGCGGAACAGCCCTGCATCAAATGCGGGCGCTGCATGGATGTCTGTCCGATGGAGCTTTCTCCTTTGTATTTTGCGAAATACGCGGATGAGGAAAACTGGCAGGGCATGAAGGACATGCATGTCATGGACTGCCTGGAATGCCGCTGCTGCGAGTACATCTGCTCCTCCAAGATTCCGCTGGTGACAAAGATCAAGGCCGGAAAGACGGCAGTAAGGGGGATGAAGTGATATGCTGATTACCGAATTAAAATCAAAAGAGACCATTCACTCCCTCGCTGATGGCAAAAAGATTTTCATCATCAATTGCTTTGGTTGCCGGGAGGTGTATTTCCCGCTTGAGGAAGCGGCACAGCTCCAGGAGGAGCTTACTGCCTCCGGCAATGTGACCGGGATCATGACGACGGATTATATTTGTAATCCTGAAAATTTAAAGGTTCGTCTGGAAGGCCACAAAGCGGAAGTGGACGCGGCTGAGGTGGTACTTGTCTTCTCCTGCGGTGTTGGTGTGCAGACCGTAGCTTCTTATTTTGAAGATAAAACAGTTTGCGCTTGCTGTGATACCAGCCGCCTGCCAGGATTTCAGGGCGTCACACCTCTGGAA
>JAJQFO010000011.1 GCA_021201095.1 Lachnospiraceae bacterium | reverse complement strand
CTGTGAAAGCTCCTCCCGCAGTACTTTCCCGTAAGACAGTCGGATTCTTGTGCTGTACAATATATCCTTTCTGCTCATAAGGTTCTCTATTCTTGTGATTAAGAATAGGACATACCCTTTCGCAGGCTCCACAGTCTATGCATTTATCTTTGTCCACAGACGGATAAAGGAAACCCTCTGTGTCTTCTTTCATCTCTATGCAGTTTTTCGGACATGCCCCGGCGCAAGCAGTACAACCGCAGCACATCTGCTTATCTATAATATTTATCATTCTGCTACGCATCCTCTATAAAATCTAAATTTTAAGTTGAATTCTTCTCACTTTTCCTAATACTTGAAGGACCCAAAATTGACGGTATTGGATACATTTCAATATAATCTTCCGTTGCACGGATAGTTCTTTATAGTCAGCAACGTTTAACGATTTAGAAACAAGGGGTTCTTGCAAAAATTTCATATACCCCTTTTTTCTTTCTTTATATTTCATTTCATTTGTCGGGTTAAAATATCCGGTAATTCCTGTGGTTACAACGACATAAAGCATTCTATTATATAGTTTTTTCTGAAGTTCATCTTTATTGTCCGAGCTCTTGATAAAGTTCTCTACATATTCAAAGCATCGAATGACAAGATAATAATTTCTTTCGTCAGGGCTATGACTTATCGAATTTTCATTATATGTGTAATGCAAAAGGTATTCAGGCGTATAGTATGCTGATTCTAAGTGTTCAAACAATTGAATGTTAAATACAAATCCCTCTGCTCCTTGACTTAGTGTTTCTACATGCCTAATATTGTGTTCAATTAAGAAATCTCTCTTTATCAATTTGCAAAATACTTGTGCAATTTTACCATTAAAGTCAAGCACTCTGGCTTGTAATTTCCTGCATTCCGTCTTGTTAAACTTAATGGCTTCACTTCCGAAAGACGTTACTCGTACAGTCCTGTTAGGATACTCCGTAAACTGATTCCAGAATAGAAGCTGAACGTCCTCTTTCAGAGCAGTCTCATATGCTTTCTCACACGCTGTACTTTCCAAGTAGTCGTCCCCATCAAGAAAAGTGATATATTCGCCTATGCAAGCATCGAAAGCAGAATTTCTTGCGGCAGCAAGTCCAGCATTTGCTTTATGAATTACCTTAATTCTACTGTCACTCGAAGCATATTCATCGCATATTTCACCGCACTGATCAGGCGAACCATCATCCACAAGAACAATTTCTATATCTCTTAGGGTTTGCTTCAATGTACTTTCAATGCATCTTCTTAGAAACCTTTCTGGTACTTTATATATTGGTACAAGGATACTGACCTTAGGACTCATTTGCTTTCTCCTTCCTACCAACTTCATATTCATTTACATGCTTAATTGCCTTTCTTACATAAGATAAAGACATTACGACACAGGAAAAGCCAAAATACAAAAGACAATATAAAACAACTAAGTCGAGCGCATTAAATATGGATGCCAATAGGATAAATATGGGAAGAATACCGCCAACACCCAGCTCCGCTTCAACTCTTACTCGAAAGCTTCTTACATTATCATGGCTAAGCCTTTTATCCAGTTCTTCTTCAATTTTTCCTTCCTTAACCATTTCTGCTTCAGTTGCTTTGTATTTCTGATATATTAATCTCATCATTGTATCTGAAGAAGAAGCCAACGCGCCAATTAAGATAATCCACGCACAGCCTTTTTCAAATAGCACGCCACCAGTTTGATATACAGAAAATCCCATGCATGTACACATAAAACCAACCAGGATATAACTACTTATTCCGTCCGCAAACTCTCCAAAAGGTTGCTTTTTAACACTCCTGGCCAGGTTTCCATCAGTACAATCCATGATCAGCCATATGTTAACCAAAATTGCAGCAATAATAATGGTTATGTGACTATTTACAAGAAACAATGCATCAGCAATGATTGCAACAAGAGCCGATACATATGAAACAGTGTTAGCAGAGATGCCAATATTCGCACACACTGCTGCTGTAGCAAAAGATATCCTTCTATAAAATACCCTTGACAATATTGGATCTTTTCTTCTCTTCCAATCAGGCATTTCATTTTTAAAATATTTATAAGTATATGTAATCATTCGCTTCATTATGCCGCCACCTCACATTCGTGTAAGTGTAAGTGGTCAATAGCGAATATGATTTTCAGTTTATAATGGAATACCCCCCCCCCGCATTCAGCAATGCGTTTTCTAAATATATACGTGATTTCATTCTTACTACCTCCAAATTATCTTCGGTTTTATTAAAATCTATTGATGCTTTCAAACACTGTTCAATATCCTCATCACCATTCATAATCCTGCCGCTGATGTCGACAAGGTTAAACAGCGTATCTAATCTACTGTTGGTAGACGAACTTGTTTTTCTTGCGTACCTTCTAAATGTAAAGAATGTTCTCTTATAAAGTATGGAAAAAACGGAGCAATGGAAAGAATCCGTACATACATACTCAGCGTTTCTGATTAAATTCAGGAAATCCGCCGGATCAATATCATACGGTGTCTCATCGGCATATCCTTCATCACTTTTCACGAATTCATCCAAATGCGTAAGTGCTACTATCTTACAGCCAGTTTTCTCTTTTAATCGTTTGGCAAACTCTCTGTGTGGAGGATTATTTCCCAAGAAGTAGCAGAAAATGTATTTTCCCTTCACAATCGGCTCTTCCTGTTGGATGGACATCCATTCATCACCTGTAAACAGTAGGGTTGGATCACACACCACCGGCACATCTCTATCAACCAGCTCTTTTACCAGCTTCTGCCCAGATTCCTCTCGCACGCCAATATGTTTGATTTTCTTCAGAAAGACCTTCGCCTTTTCTGCTGAATCTTTCGGAAGGCTGCTCTGACCAAAGCTCGTAGCATAAGCTATTGTGTTGACTGATTCCGGCACAAAATTAAGTGTGTAATAGTCAGCCGCTATATTTCCTGGTAACCACAACTGGTCACTTCCAACTAACACAGCAGAATAATTCTCGTCGCACTTGCTACCCAGTTCCGCCTTAGAGTTGTACACAGGCGAGAGTCTAAAGTATTTCTTACTGAAAGAATCGAATTTCTCTGCTCGAATATGTGAATTGGCTGCATACTCATTTTTTGAAAACCTTCTCATCAGAACAGTCTTTGCCATTCCCAATTTGGAAAGAAGAATGTCAGATGTCAGTGATGCTTTAGCAAAATAGAGCATCTTCGCTTTCTTTATCTCTCCGTTAAAGCCGGATATATCTATTGTCTCATTTTCGTATCCAAGCTTATCCAATGCCATCTGAGTGGCATATGCCTGAAGCATACTTCCATAATTATGTTGGAAATAGCAAGATACAACCGCTACTTTCTTCATTATCCAGCCCTCTTAAAACTTAAAAGTATCCTTAATCCCCAGCCACTTCTGATCCTTATCACTAAGATTCAAAGGCTCACCGTCTAAGCTATAACCTTCAGCACTGGCTGTGCCCTTATACTCTCCAATCACACCCGGCCACTCGATTCCTATCTCCGGGTCGTTCCATGCCATACCGCCCTCGTCATTTGCGTGGTAGAAATCATCACACTTGTAACAAAATTCCGCTGTATCAGACAGTACGAGAAAACCGTGTGCAAATCCTCTTGGAATCAAGAACTGCTTCTTGTTCTCCTCGGAGAGCTCTATTCCATACCACTTTCCGTAAGTCTCGCTACCGAAACGCAAATCCACAGCTACATCAAACACAGTGCCTTTAATCGCCCTGACGAGTTTTGTCTGAGGATAGTTCTTCTGAAAGTGCAGTCCCCGGAGAACGCCCTTCGTTGACATGGACTGATTGTCCTGAACGAAGGTAATATCGATTCCGGCTTCCTCCATATCGTGCTGATTGTAGGTCTCCATGAAGTACCCACGACTATCGCCATGAACTGCAGGCTCAATCACACACAGACCTTTGATGCCAGCCACATCTTTTTCAACTTTTATCTGTCCCATATCTCTTCCCTCAGTCCTCAATAATCTATCTCTTTTAAATATCTGCTTACAGCATCCTGCCATGTGGGTAGTGGCTTGAATCCTGCCTCCACCAACTTGCTCTTATCCAAACGACTGTTGAACGGACGAGCAGCTTTAGAAAGACCATACTCCTCTGTGGTAACCGGAATGACTTCCGTGGTATAACCGGCTTGTCTGTAGATTTCCTTCGTGAAATCATACCAGCTAATGTATCCACCTTCGTTGGTGGCGTGATAATAGCCGTACTTCTCAGTCTCAACCATATCCACCAGAAGCCGGGCCAAATCATATGTATATGTTGGTGTTCCAATCTGGTCATTAACGACTCTCACGGTGTCATGAGTTTTTCCGACATTCAACATTGTCTTGATGAAGTTCTTTCCGTTCAAGCCAAACACCCAAGCGATACGAACGATGAAGTACTTATCAAGTGTGGATGACACCGCTAACTCGCCCTCCAGTTTTGTCTGCCCATAAACATTGAGGGGTTTGTAATCCTTGCAATCTGGCTGCCAAGGTTCTGTGCCCTGTCCATCAAACACATAGTCCGTGCTGATGTAGACCATCTTGCAATCGAGTTTCTTGCAGACTTCTGCGATATTCTTCGTACCTCCGGCGTTGACCGCACGGACTTTCTCGACCTTGTCATCATCCTCAGCCATATCCACAGCCGTCCAAGCAGCGCAATGGATCACAACATCAGGATTAATTTCTGTGATGGTCTTATCAACCGCCGCTGCGTCCGTAATATCAAGTTGTACAGGCTCTTCGGGAAATGACGGAAAAGCTTCAGGATTCCTCGGTATTTCAACCTCCG
>JAJQFO010000244.1 GCA_021201095.1 Lachnospiraceae bacterium | reverse complement strand
GTTTTATGGTCATTTTACAAAACTATCCTTTACTTTCATTTTTCATTCACAGTCCAACTGCCCTGAACGCCTGATCCAAATCACCTATGATGTCTTCCGGTGACTCAAGTCCAACACTAAATCGAATAAAACCCTTTCTGAATTTTTCCGGATATAACAGAATTCGTTCATCATAACTCGGCTGTGGGAAAATCAGGCTCTCATCATGTCCCAGCGATACGGCAAAAGTGATCACCTTCAGCTTTGCGCAGAACTGCTCGACAGTTTTATCGTCCGCATTTACGCCAAAGGAAATCACACCTCCGAATCCGTTTTTCATCTGCTGTCTGGCCAGCTCGTGTCCCGGATTGCTGGCAAGTCCCGGATATGAGACAAACGTGACGTTTTCCCGCTGCTCCAGCCACTCGGCAATCTGCTGCGCGGACTGGTTGATCCGGTCCATGCGCAGAGGGAAGGTAACCGAGCCCCGGAAAATCTGCCATGCGTTGAACGGGCTGATCACTGCCCCGACATTGACCTGCGCTTCATAGCGGATGCGATCCATCGTTTCCAGATCATTGGATACGATCGCCCCTCCCTGCGCGTCGCCGTGGCCGTTGATGTATTTTGTCAGAGAATCTACCACAAAATCAGCTCCCAGCTCTAATGGATTCTGATTATAGGGCGACGCAAACGTATTGTCGACTGACAAAAGCGCGCCGTTTTCATGGGCAATCCTGGCGATCGCCGCGATATCCGTGACCCCCACGGTCGGATTATCCGGCGTTTCGATGTGGACCAGCTTCGTTCCCGGAGTGATTGCCTCTTTTACCGCCTCCAGATCTGTCATGTCCACCATGAACGTTTCTACACCGAATTTTTTATTAAACAGCTCGTGAAACATCCGATAAACCGCCATATAGCTGACATTCGGATACAGCACCCGGTCTCCCGACTGCAAAAGTGTCCAGAAGAGCGCATGCAGCGCGCCGACTCCGCTGGCCAGCACGATCGCGTCGTCCGCATTATACAGAGCCGCGATTTTTTCCTCGAGCCATTTCTGATTGGCGTTTCCATTTCTCGAATACATCAGCAGGTCTGTCGAAGAATAATTGACCTGTGAAAGATCATCCGGCAGTTTGTAGCTGTTCGCCATGTGCAGCGGCCTGCGGACAGCGCCGGTCTCTTTGTCGTAGTCCGTCCCGGTATGCACGGCCTGTGTTGAAATATCGTACCCACTGTATTGATTCTCTTTCTTTGGCATTTTGTACCCTCCCGTTGATTTTCGCAGTCCAGGCCCGCTTTGCGCAGCCGGCTTTTTGTCAACCTTAACCCATCTTCTAAAGACAATGGGATTGCGGTCGACCTATTTCAAACGGCAATATATTAGCATCGTTTTCCTACTATGTCAATAGGTTTAATACGTTTTTGTGCTGTCCTTATGGGTTTAATAAGTTTTGGGTCTGCACCCGGTACTGACGTAGGCATCAACCGGCGCATCATACTCTTTCCGTCACGAAGCGGATGAATTCCTCCGTCTCTTCGAGCGTGGCCGCGTGGGCAGTGTACATCTGATTGCCCATCTGGGCGACGTTCATCTCGGGCATCCGCTCGCACATCACAATCCGTTTGCCGTATCGATCCAGAATCTCCTGATGGCTGTGACGGTAGGCAAAGCAGTCCCGCCGGCTTGCGTAGACACAAAAGTGATCTTCTCCGCGCTCCGGAAGCAGCCGCTGATTTGCGGACACCATATCCGCCCAGATCTGGTATACGTCCGTGCTGTGCGCGTAGTTCATCATATCCGGCGTATAGCCGCCCGCCGGACGCATATTCACCTCAAGTCCGACGAAATCGCCGATTTCGCCCAGGCCCTTACGCGCCTTTGTCAGGCGGAAAAATTCCATATGTACAAAGCGGCTCTTCGCGCCAAAAGCCTTCACCGTCGCTCTCCCAAGAGTGCGCAGGGAATCCGGCATCTGAGCGGCCACATAATAGGCGAGATCCCGCTGCTCCAGCACGATGTCCATGATCGATGGCGGCCATACCGTCATCGATTCAAAGAGCGGCTCACAGTCTGCGTCCGTGATCGCATCGTAGGAGCAGATATCTCCCTCGATAAACTCCTCCATCACGTAAGGCACTGCCGGGAGACTGGCAAAAAAGCTTTCCAGATCCTGTTCTCCATCCAGCCGCCAGGTGTCTGTAGCACCCACGCCGACATCCGGCTTCACGATCACGGGATAGCCGACTTCGCTAAGGAAAGCCTTCGCCGCCCCGATCGTCGTCACTTTATGACAGCGCGCGGTCGGCACGCCGGCCTCCTGATAATAGGCCTTCATCCCTGATTTGCTTTTGAACCGACCAACCTCGTCCGCCTGAACGCCGGTCGTGACGTGAAAATCCGTCCGCAGCCTTGCGTCCTGTTCCAGCCAGTATTCATTGTTGGACTCAATCCAGTCGATCTTCCCATATTTAAAGGTGAAAAAGCCAACCGCCCGAAGCATCTGATCGTAATCCTCCAGCGTATCCAGCCGGTAATATTCCGTCAAAGCGCTTTTCAGCTCGTTCGGCAGCTCATCATAAGGCGTATCTCCGATGCCAAGCACATTTACGCCATTTTTCTTCAGGCGGTCGCAGAAGTTCCAGTAGGTGCGCGGAAACTGCGGTGAAACAAACACAAAATTCATATACTCATTCCTCCGATTTTTGTCCCGATTTGCCCTGCAAATCGCGGACGCAGGCCGTGGCTCTCCGCTCCGCTTCGGTCGGTGCTAAACGGACATCCACTGGATGTCCAGCACCGCCCACAGGGCGATTCTGCATGCCTCGGCACTCTCAGAAAAAGGGCTCTCAAACGCGGATTTTTGAGAGCCCTTTTCAGATCTATGCAGGTTAATCCTGTGAGACTTTCCTTTATTTCACAGCGGCAAATCCGTTTTCCAGATCCGCGATAATATCATCAATGTGCTCCGTTCCGATGGAAAGACGGATCGTGTTCGGCTTAATTCCCTGATCCAACAGCTCCGTCTCAGAGAGCTGGGAATGCGTCGTCGTCGCCGGATGGATCACCAAGCTCTTCACGTCCGCCACATTTGCCAGCAGGGAGAAGATCTTCAGGCTGTCAATAAACTTCCACGCTTCCTCCTGTCCGCCTTTGATCTCAAAGGTGAAAATGCTCGCTCCGCCATTTGGGAAGTATTTCTGGTACAGCTCATGATCCGGATGATCCGGCAGGGAAGGATGATTGACCTTTTCGACCTGCGGATGTCCAGCCAGATACTCCACGACCTTTTTCGTATTTTCTGCATGCCGCTCCAGCCGCAGGGACAGCGTCTCTACGCCCTGAAGAAGCAGGAAAGCATTAAACGGAGAGATCGTTGCGCCGGTATCCCGCAGAAGGATTGCGCGGATGTAGGTGACGAACGCCGCCGGTCCGGCTGCGTCTACGAAGGATACTCCGTGATAGCTGGGATTTGGCTCCGCGATCGGAGCATACTTTCCGCTCGCCTTCCAGTCAAATTTTCCAGAATCTACGATGATTCCACCGAGCGTTGTTCCATGGCCGCCGATAAACTTCGTAGCAGAATGAACCACAATGTCCGCGCCGTGCTCAATCGGGCGAATGAGATAGGGTGTGCCAAATGTGTTGTCAATGACAAGCGGCAGGCCATGCTTGTGGGCAATCGCTGCAATCGCGTCAATATCCGGGATATCACTGTTCGGGTTTCCCAATGTTTCCAGATAGACTGCTTTCGTATTCTCCTGAATCGCAGCCTCGACTTCATCCAGATTATGCGCATCCACAAACGTAGTAGATATTCCGTACTGCGGAAGTGTATGCTCCAGCAGATTAAAGCTGCCGCCATAGATAGTTTTCTGCGCCACAATGTGATCCCCGGCCTGCGCCAGAGCCTGAATGGTATAAGTAACCGCAGCTGCGCCGCTTGCCAGTGCCAGAGCCGCGACGCCGCCTTCCAAAGCCGCCAGCCGCTTTTCCAGTACATCCTGCGTGGAATTGGTCAGTCTGCCGTAGATGTTGCCGGCATCCGTCAGGCCAAAACGGGCTGCGGCGTGGGCAGAATTGTGAAATACGTAAGAAGTCGTCTGGTAAATCGGAACCGCTCTCGAATCGGTAGCCGGATCGGCCTCTTCCTGTCCAACGTGAAGCTGTAAAGTCTCAAATTTGTATTCGCTCATGATACTCTCCTTTTCTGATGCGCCTGCATCTTTACTGTTTTACTTTGTATTCCTATTATTTCTTCTGCGTATTTCCTATTTAATTGACAGGTAATATATGTTTATGTCAATTATCATACAGCCAGATCCGGTTTTCGTCAAATTCGGGATTCCGATAACTGGTTATCGGTTTTTCCTATAGCAGGAAATTCTATCATGACATTGATTTATTTTTATCCATAAAATATAATTTTCCTGTTCACCTGTGAATTTTACAGGCAAATAATCTAACATAAACGAAATGTGGGGATAAGATGAAAATCGCTTTATTTCAAATGAAAATGTCCACGGATAAAGAGGACAATCTGAAGCACTGCTTACGCGCTTTGCAAAATGCAGCCCAAAACAGCGCAGATTTGATTTTATATCCGGAATTGACACTTTTACCGTTTTTTCCTCAATATAAAAAGCGGAATGCATTCGACTACTCTGTGAAAATGGATGCTGATGAGATCGTAAAATTTCAGAGCGCTTGTCAGGAAAACCATATTTACGCAGTTCCCAATTTTTATTATGAGGAAAACGGGCTTTGCTATGATTCGAGTTTTCTTGTTTCCCCATACGGAGAAATACAAGGCATCCAGAAGATGGTACATATCGCGCAGGCAAAGAATTTTTACGAACAGGATTATTATACGCCCTCCGACGATGGCTTTTTCGTATTCCAGACTCCGTTTGGGAACATCGGGATTGTCGTCTGTTTTGATCGCCATTATCCGGAAAGCATCCGGACAGAAAAGTTAAAAGGGGCAGATTTAATCCTGATTCCAACAGCAAATACGAAAGCCGAACCGCTCTCGATGTTTGAATGGGAAATCCGTGTGCAGGCATATCAAAACTGCATTCCGATTGTTATGTGTAACCGAACCGGCTTAGAAGGAAATATGGACTTTGCAGGCGAATCACTTGCCGTGGATTCCGATGGTAATGTTCTTGTAAAGGTAGATGACAAAGAGCAGCTTGTTTATGTTGAAATTGATATAGAAAATGCTCGTCTAAGCGGCGACAAGCGTCCATATGTATGCCTGCGCAGACCGGATCTGTATGTTTAAATCGAATGGAATTGGGGTAAAACTATGGTTCAGAATTTATATACAAAGTATCAAAAATTGCAGGACTTCTTAAAAAGCCTGGGAAGCGTTGCGGTCGCTTTTTCCGGCGGTGTGGATTCTACTTTCCTGCTTCATGCAGCACAGGAGGCTCTTGGAGATCAGGTGATTGCGGTAACGGCGTCCTCCTGCTCTTTTCCAAAAAGAGAGCTAAATGAGGCAAAATCGTTTTGTCAGGAACATCAGATCAAACATTTCATAGTAGCATCAGAAGAATTGGATATCGATGGTTTTCGGCAGAACCCGAAGAATCGCTGCTACCTGTGCAAGCGGGAACTCTTTGAAAAAATACTTGCCCTGGCAAAGGAAAATCACATCGCTGCGGTCGCTGAAGGGTCCAACCTGGATGATAATGGGGATTACCGTCCGGGGCTAATTGCAGTGAAGGAGTTGGGAATTGCCAGCCCATTAAGATATGCGGGACTTAACAAAGAAGAGATACGCAGCCTTTCCAGAGAATTTGGTCTGCCAACATGGGACAAGCAGTCCTTTGCCTGCCTGTCTTCGAGGTTTGTATACGGAGAAACGATCAGTGAAGAAAAGCTGCGGATGGTGGATCGGGCAGAGCAGCTATTGCTTGATCTTGGATTTCATCAGGTGCGTGTGCGAATTCACGGCAGCATTGCCCGGATTGAAATCCAGCCGCAGGAATTTGAAAAACTGATGCAGGACGATGTACGGCTGAACGTTTATGCAAAATTAAAAGAGTATGGTTTTTCCTATGTGACGCTGGATCTGATGGGATACCGGACGGGGAGCATGAATGAGACACTGGAGCGAGGGTAGCCCAGCACGCTGCACCTCACGGAGGCCAGTCCCTGAAATACGTCCTGGTCAAGCCGGCCTTTCTCCACATAGGAACAGTCCAGCAGAGGACTGGCTGCAGTCGCTGCTGTCAGGATGCTATCTCAATATAGACTCTCTTTTACCTGCGGCGGTTCCCACCTGCCGGCCAGTGAAATCTCATCCGGCCAATAGTTCCTTATGGTAAGCGAAAAATGTTCATCATCAATAGGTGCCGGAAGCCAGTTTTTTCTTTTATGTTCATCCTCCGGTTCCTCCCTGGCAATATAGAGATCCAGAGAACCATCTGCATTTACTTCGACCTTATTTTGCCTGATGTTGTAAGTATTGACAGAATAGCGATTGATTTTATTTTTCACCGGATATTTGCTTTTCTCCCCATAAAGGGTAATCGACCAGAATATGGACGCACGCGGATATCCATCCGCCTCTATATGCAGGATATATTTTTTATCAGAATAGAATCGGCTGCCATTTCTATCCTCGGTTGCTATCGAATACAGGCTGTCCTGGGGAATGTTTGCACCCCAGCCGGTACGGGCGGTGGAAGCCCTCTGAAGATAATTGGTGCCATAGGTACCGGCATCCCCTAATATTGTCAGCCATCCATTGCTCCTGACGACCTGCCTGGAAAAACGTCCGGGCTGTCTTAGCAAATCCATGCCATCCTTCATCCCCTGCTCGAGTGCAGCTTTCTGCTCAGATGAGACTTTTGAATAATCAAAAACAGCTGCAGCGCTTTGATACCCCAGGCGTTCAAAAGCCTGTAAAATTTCCGGATCCTTTATCGGATTATCTGCGGAAAGCTCCGAAAAACGGGTAAAATATTCCTCCGAGGATAACGTCCCGGGGTATTCAGCCGGAATCACTCCATGCGCCGGGGGGACTGGCTCTATCCTTTCCGGGTACAAAGGTTCGATCCGAAATTGATCCTGCAGCCGGTTTACGAGCTTATAATCTTCTTTTCCACGGGTTTCAATCCTCAACAGAATACTGTTCAGAGAATCTTCACTGCGTAAAACCCGATAGTTTTTATACTCCTTCGGAACCGGTTCCTCTCTGTAAAGAAAAATATAATCGCCTGCACTCATCTGGGGTGTACGTGTTCCAATGGAATAAATAACATTCGTGTATGCATCCATTACAGGAAACAGAAAGTACCGTTCTGTAATTTTCGGAATATGAATCAGATAGGGAGAATTTTTCAGCTGTGTCCACGCATAGGAATACAGCGTATCCATATTCAGCTTTACAATACGCCTGTATTCAGAGGTCGGAAACTCCCGGCAATGTTCAAAGTGTCTGTCGTCCGCCCCCAGGTGTATTGCCTCCGTCGTGATCAAAGGATAGGCATAAATAAATACATTTTTTGCGTCTTCTCTTAAATTCAGCATATTGTGACTCCCTGTCTTTCCATTTGCACACATCGATCGTTATCAGTCTGCCATCAGATTCCTACCGCAGATTTATCTACCGGTACCTTTCCATGGGCATTGATGGCCTGCTCGAGCTTTGCGTGAATCTGTGTGGTATACTCTGCGATCTCCTGGTTTTCCGGATCTCTGGGGTAATCAAATGGGACTTCCTCCTGATATACGATATTCGCGTTCGGTGCGGCCGAGAATATGCAGATTTTCTGTCCCAGATAAACCGCTTCCTGGAGGTCATGCGTGACGAACAGAATGGTTTTTCCTGTCTTTTTCCAGATGCTGATCAGTTCATCCTGCAGCGTCCGCCGGGTCTGCGCATCCAAAGCGCCGAATGGTTCATCCATGATCAGGATCTCCGGATTGCTTGCGATGCTGCGGGCGATCTGTACACGCTGCCGCATTCCGCCGGAAAGCTCTGACGGATATTTCTTCTCATGACCGGAGAGCCCAACCAGTGCGATTGCGTCCGCCGCGATCTGTTTGCGTTTCTTCCGGTCTACCCTTTGTACCTTCAGACCGTATTCCACGTTCTTCTGTACATTCAGCCATGGAAAAATCGCTGACTCCGCACTCTGAAAGACGACGCCGCGCTCCGGACCAGGCTTTTTGATTTCTTTCCCGTCCAGTAGCACGCGCCCTTCTGTCGTATCCAGAAAACCGGCAATGATGTTCAGCAGTGTTGATTTTCCGCATCCGCTCGCTCCCAGGAATATAATAAATTCCCCTTCTTCTATGTTCAGGCTGACGTTTTTCAGGACATACCCGTCCTCGTCATCCTCAAAGATGGCGTCCGGATTGATATTTTTTGAAAACAAGAGCTCCTTGTTTTCCTCGTCAAATTGCTTTGTTAAATTCTCCACTTTGACTTTTGTCTGCTTCTTTTTCGGTTCCTCATACTGCTTTGCGACATTTTCCACCTGTACCTTGGGGATGGAATGGCTGCTGTTCACTTTTGAAATGGCTTCTGCCATGATATCCGCCTCCTTACTCTATTGCGTCTGACACTATTGTGTTTGCGCTCCCGCATGGGATTTCAGTTCTTCCTGATTCCTGTGTCCTGAATTTCAGCTCTGTCTGATTTCTGTCGATCACTGGTTCACAATCCCATAATGCCGGAACAGATGATTTCCGAGCAGCCGCAGCACCTTGTCTGTGACATAGCCGAGCAGTCCCAGCACAACAATTCCGGTAAATATCCAGTCTGTCCGGTAATAGAGCCGGGAGGTGTAGATCAGATAGCCAAGTCCGGTGTTTGCAGCGAGCATCTCCGCGCTCACGATGGAAGTGATCGCACTGCTTAAGCCAAGACGGACTCCTGTGAAAATACTCGGCACCGTCGCAGGGACTGTAATGGTGTAAAACGTCTGCCATTTAGATGCACCTAAGGATTCTGCCGCCTGATATTTTACCGGGTCCACGGCTGCGACGCCCGCGATCGTATTAATGACCACAGGGAAAATGGTCGCGTAGGTAATCAGCATCAGCTTAGATTCCTCGCCCACACCAAACCACATCAGAAACAGCGTCAGAAAACCGATTGCCGGAATAAAGCGGAAAAAGTTGATAAACGGCTCTACCAGCCAGCGCACCAGCTTAAACTGGCCGATCAGCAGCCCGACAGGCACTGCTATAAGGATGCCTCTGCCCCAGCCAATCGCAATTCTCTGAAGGCTGATTGCGATGTCTTCTAACAGCACCCCGTTAAACAGGATTTCCTGAAACCCTTCCAGTGTACGCAGCGGCCCCGGCATAAAGTCAGGAGAATTGAAAAGGGAGACAATCTCCCAGATTACCAGCAGAAGAATCCATGTAGCAATTCCGCTGCTCGCGATAAAAGTTCCCGCTTTTTTTATGTTTTGCATATCTGTTATCTCCTCGTATTCTTCAGGCTCTGCTGCCGGAGCTGCCGATTCCTTTTTCATCGGCCAGGGCTTATTTCATCGAGCCCCTGCTGCCAGACCCATTTACATCTTTTCCGTCAGCCAAAGCATGCTTCACCAACATTGCATTGCAAAGCCTCCGGCCTCAGTCTGTATGGAAAAACGCTTCCAGTTCCTTATCCTGCGGATCTGTATGCCCCTCCACAAGGACGGCCACCTTGTTCAGCTTCCCCTCAAAAGCAAATGGGCAGCTGTAATCCCGCGGCGCGACTGGTGTGTTTTTATTTGCACCGATGGTCGTGAGGTAATCGACCGACGTCTGGATCCGCGGAATGGAAAGCTCTGCCGTCTTTTCTCCATTCAGGTACAGCGCCAGCTGCGCCGACTCATCCTTTGCAACCTTCAGGCGGTATTCCACCGTCACATCACCATCCGGAATCTCCCGGTCGGAAACAGCCTCATACCAATTCTTTGTCCCGTAATTGCAGGTGTATTTCAGATGATTCCCGAGTATATACAAACTGAATCCGCCGTGATAATTCCCGTGGGAGAAAATCACGCCTTCCTGGCCGGTATTCCGGCGGGTGATTTCCGCCCGGACGATATGGGAATGACGGCTTAAATCCGTATCCAGTGTCCGGATCAGATCAAAGGGTTCCAGAATGTTTTCATAGACATCGAAGCGTTCTTTCCGATAGATCGACCGGCTCAGGAGCTTTCTCGCCTCATTTGTGCTATAAGCCGCGCCGTTCAGCATCGGGAATACTCCGGCCGTCGATGCTTCGACCAGCCAGGTTCTTTCCAGCTCCGCGAGCTTTTCCGGATACTGCGCAGCCACGTTATGGTTTTCCGAATAATCCTCCGCCACATGATAGAGTTCCCAGACGTCCGCCGCGTAGTCTCCGTCCGTGCCGTTTCTGGAATGATTCACGATTGCTTTCCAGCCGTCCTTGTAGATCGCGCGGTTGCCAAGCATTTCGTAATACTGCACATGCTTCCTGTCCGGCGCGCTGCCGTCCGTCAATGTATATTTCAGGCTGATTCCCTGAAATGGCTTCTGGTGTACGCCTTTGATGAATTCCGGTTTTTCGACGCCGATAATATCGAGCATCGTCGGTGTCAGATCAGACACATGGTGATACTGCCCGCGAATGCTGCCCGGATCCGGTATCAGCTTTGGATAGCGGATGATCAGTGGATCCTTTACCCCGCCGGAGTAGGTGAACATCTTGTACCATGGGAAGGGGGCATTGCCCGCATGCGCCCATCCGATCGGATAATGGTTAAATGCTTTCGGAGTGCCGATGTCATCGATGCGGGAAAGGACATAGTCTGCTTCCGCATCCGGATCCGCCAGCTCTTCCTCTGTGAATTTGCGGAAATTGTTGATGGTTCCTTCGCTTCCGCCTTCCCCGCTCGCGCCGTTATCGGATAAAAACACCACCACGGTAGTGTCCAGCTCATGGATTTCTTCCAGATAATTCAGCAGCCGTCCGATTTGTGCATCCGTGTGCTCCAGCATTCCGGCATAGGCCTCCATGTAGCGGGCAGCCGTTTTTTTCTGTTTCGGAGAAAGCTCATCCCAGGGTTTTACCAGCTCGTTTCGGGGAGTGAGCTCTGCATCCGGAGGAATCACGCCCAATTCTTTCTCTTTTTCATACCACTGCTTGCGGATGACATCCCAGCCCGCGTCGAATTTTCCCCGGTATCGGTCGATGTACTCTTTTGGCGCGTGGTGCGGTGTGTGCATGGCTCCATAGGCCAGATAAAGGAAAAATGGTTTTTCCGGATAAGCGATATGCTGGTGGAAAATATACCGGATCGCCTGATCTGTAATATCCTCCGAAAAGTGATAGCCCTCCTCGGGCGTTTTGGGCGGATCGACCGGCGTATTGTCCCGCGTCAGCCTCGGATGAAACTGATCCATCTGCGCATGAAGGAATCCGTAATATTTATCAAACCCTTTTCCCAACGGCCAGTTATCAAACGGTCCCGCCTCCGTAGTCTCCGTGACATCCGTCAGGTGCCATTTCCCAACCGCATAGGTTCCATATCCATACTCGTGCAAAATCTCCGCGATCGTCGCACAATCCTTATGCAAATGCCCAATCCCGTTATCACAGCCGGTCATATATTCCACGATCGCGCAGATTCCCGCCGTATGATGATTCATTCCAGTCAGCAGCGACGCTCTGGTCGCGGAGCAGATAGCGGTCGTATGAAAATTGTTGTACCGCAGTCCCTCCTGCGCCATCCGGTCCAGGTTCGGCGTATGGATATTGGATCCATAGCATCCCAGATTTGCAAAACCCATATCATCCATCACGATATAGACCACATTCGGCGCTCCCTTCGGTGTCGAATCCACGGTCTCAAACTGATATTGCGTATCCGCCACCGTGAATCCCTTCACACCGGTAAATTTTTTCTCCGCCATAGCTCTGTCCTCTCTTTTTACTTACGCTGCTAACCAGCGGCCCCTGTTCTGTGAATCGTACAGGTGCCCACACTCGCCTGTACGCTGCGCAGCGTATGGGAAAATTTCCTGCCTTACAGTTTTAGTAGTCCACCTCGTCCGGATAAACCTCCTGCAAAATGGATGTGTCTACAAAATCTGCGAAATCGTAGTCCTTCTCAAAAATTCCGCTTTCAATCGCCCACTCCTTGATGTCGTCTAAATGCTCCAGCGTATCGCTCTTAAAGCTGACAGAGAGCTCATACTGAGGGAAATTCTGCAAAAACTGCTCCGAAGGATAGCTGATGTTTTCTTCCAGAATCTGCGCCGCTTCCTCCTGATTGTCCGTCATCCAGTCTTCGATCTCCTTCACAGCCTCATAAAACGCCTGAATCACGTCCGCATGCTCCTCCAGATATCCTTCATAGGTGATAAAATACTGATCGGTCCAGACGCCCAGATCATTCAGAGAAAGGATGGGTTCCAGGCCCGCTTCCGCCAGCTTCTCCGCAGTAGTCCCGGACGCCCAGAATGCGTCTCCCTCACCGGTGGTCAGTGCGCCGACAGCAGTCTGCTGGCTGTCCACATTAATGATGTTCTGATCTTCTTCTGCGATTCCCGCGTACTCATAGGTTTTCGCAGTCCAATAGTCCCAGACCGTTCCCGGAAGGGTTAAAAACCCGGCTCCTGCCAGATCAGACAGCTCCGTAATCACTTCTGTATTCACATAAAGCTCATTCATAGCTGCTCTGGCAAAATTGGCAATAATCTTAAGATCCGTGCTGTCCTGTGTATTTCCGATCCGGTTTACCGCCGCGTAATCTGCCAGAAGTCCGATATCTACCTGTCCGGTCACGATCGCGTCGACCGTATTCACGCCTGCCGCGAATTCGGTATATTCCACATCCAGTCCGTGCGCCTCATAGATCCCTGTAGCGATGCCGATCACTGCAATCCAGTGATCCAGACCGGATGTCATCACGCCGATCCGCAGCTCCTGCAGCTCCTCTGTCTGTGCCGTATCCTCCTCGGCCCATACTGGAATACTTCCGGTTCCCAATGCCAGAGAAACCGCCAGTGCCCCCGCCAGCACTCTTTTGCTTATCTGCTTTTTATTTGTCTTTTTCATGATGATGCTCTCCTTTTCTTTACTGCTATTTATGATTGATGCTTTATATCTTTTTGATGATTTTTGATTCTTTTTTTGATCCTTTTCTATGTTTGCAGTCCGGCTCTTGATTTTTGCCCGGCATTTTGGAAAAGCTTTTCAAGGAAATGAATTTCCCGATTCGATCGCGGTTGTTTTTCCGGCCGCACCCTAAACTGTCTCATCCCGTGCCTCGATCATCGGGAATCTTGCATAGGGCTGCAGATCCGTCAGACCTTTTTCAATCTTCTTGAGCAGCCCATAGCTGTTTGTCTGAATGGAATCCTTTTCCTGATCCAGCCGCCTTTCTGCAAGAGCAAAGAGCGCCCGCTTCGTCAGATTGGCGTATGCCGCTATGCCATCTCCTTTCCCTTTCCAGGTCAGAAGCACGCCGCTTTTCACTACCAGAACATACCTCACAGTGTTTCCGGCGGTATCATCGGTATCCTCCCGGATATTCAGAACCAGTGAGAAGCTTTCCTGTTCCATTTTTTCATTGTCAAACAGAATACCAAGATATTTCAGGAGCAGATCCACGGACATACATCGCTGAATATCGTTTCCCCGCACCAGCCGGATGCTTCCTGCATCCACGCCATACCGCAGCTCCAGTGCTCCCTGCAGGTAGACATTTCTCCACACGCTCGACTCTGCAGCATAGCCAAGCTGTTCGAATGCATCCGCACATAACAGACGGGCCTTCTGATTATCGCGGTTTGCGTAGACCACATTTCCTGCGGCGTATGCACATCTGCGGTAATCTCCCGCTTCAAAGTCCTGCCTGGCCCGTTCCAGGATTTTCTCTTCCGGACCGGCATATTCTACAAATGCTTTTGCAGCCTCCGCCTCAGTCAACGGATCAATATCATTCGGATTGCCATTAAAGAAACCCAGATATTTCGTATATACTGCACGGGAATTGACAGGCAGGGAGCCGTAATACGGCCTTATGTACCAGCTTTGCTTCAGACCATCCGGAATCCGGATTTTCCGGGCAATCTCTTTTGCTGTATAGCCCTCATTCGCGTAAAGCAGAGTCTGGTCATGCGTGTGCTTGTAAATAGCTGCCGTGTCAAGCAGGTAATCCCGCACCGTATGCGGATGCTCCGGTGTGTTAAAATGGGGCCAGTTGTGCGACTGGAAGACCACCTGACTTTTATCTGCGTATTTCTCCATCGCCTCCAGGATATAGTCCGACCAGGCGCTTGCGTCCCGCAGCTGCGCGCCGCGCACCGGATACAGATTGTGCAGGGTGCCGCAGCAATTTTCCGCCATCCAGAGTGCCTGATAATCCGCGAAATAATTGTTCATCTCCGCGGGCGCCTCTGTCCCCGGTGTGATCTGAAATTCTACCGTGATTCCGTCTATTTCAACAGTTTGATCCCGGTCGATGTAATTAGTCGGAGTGACAAAGGACATCGTTCCCTTCGAGGAGGAGAGGCCGATCCCGACCGACACCAGGCCTTCCGGTCCCGGGTCCAGATCCATACCAAACTGGTAATTACCCCTGCGCCCCATTGCCGCGCCGGCAAACACATTTTCCCTCACACATTCGAGGTCGAATCCGGCAGGCACATAAATCGGTATTTTGCCGTCCCCGGCGCTGCCCACCTGCTCCGGTGCCACTACACCGCGCACACCTCCGTAATGATCGCTGTGGGAATGGCTGATAATCACCGCCCGGATTTTGCCAATGACCTCTTCCCGAAGAGCCTTCTCCAGCAGCTCCAGCGCTGCACGCGAGGTCTCGACCGTGGTCATGGTATCCTGCACAATCCATCCGGTCCTTCCCCGGATAATCGTAAGATTTGAGATGTCGAATCCACGCACCTGATAGATCGCGTCCTTTACCACTTCGAAAACACCGGCCAGCCGGTTGCACTTCGCATTCATCCAGAGACTGGGATTTACACTCTCCGGCACCTCGTCCTGTCTCAGAAACGAAAAGGCCCCCAAATCCCATGCCACCTGTCCATTTTGCGATTTCAGCTGCAGACTCTCTACCGGGTAGATACAGTGAGCAGCAGCCAGCTCATATTCGCTGTTGCTGCATCTGCGCGGATTCAGATTCAGTTTCTTCGCAGCCTCCCGGTTTTTCGCAGCAGTAAACTCAGTCGGCGGTTTTCGATTCAGATTATAGTTGTAACAATATTTGCACATCTTACACCTGTCCTTTCCTCTGGAAACGATTTTCCCGAATCATATCCGCATCCATACCAAATTGCAAAGCAAACATCTGAAATCGTTTTCAGATAATAGGCCAAAACGGTTTTCATGCTGCAGGGAACAGAGTTTTCTGCAGCATAAAAGAAAGAGCCGGAATATGGTATCTCTGAATACCCTATTCCGGCTCTCTTTTTTGTGAGCAGGCGCAGATTGGTTTTTCCTGATCAGCGTGTTCGTCCTTCCATCCCGCTTTGTGAAAATTGCTCCAACCGGGTTTTTCTGAAATCGTTTTCACCTTTTTCGGACTGCCTGGCGGTATCTGCGTTCTGCTTCCGCGATTTCCTGCATCCGGGGCAGTGCGTACGCGAAAAATTCCTGATAGGCCTCACAGAAAAGATTCTTCCCGCCGGCCATCCCCTGGCCCGAAGTCCAGTCATGCCTGCAGCCGCCCCTGCATGGCACATAATAGCGGCATTTCCGGCATGCTTCCTCTCTTCCGCATGAGCGCTCCTGAAATTTCCGCATGTCTTCCCCGCAGCTCAGCTCCTCCAGCGAGGCTTCCTTTATGCTGCCCAGCAGCCAGTCATCCTCCACATAAAAATCACAGGGATAGACGCTGCCGTCGTTTTCCACGACCAGATAGCCTCCGCACTCGCCGCATGCGGAACAGGCGGAAGGGCGCTCCCCGCAGAGCAGGTGGATATAGTCATCAAACTGGCGGATGCTGACATAGCTTCCGTTTTTCCAGTCCCGATACCAGAGGTCAAACAATCCCTTCAGAAAATGGGCATACTCATCCCCCTTAAGAGACCAGGTGTTTTCCCTCGTTCCCGAATGTGCACCCGGATCAGAAGTCCCGGTAACCGGGGCGGAAAAATCCATGCACGGAATAAACTGCAGGTACGCCGCACCCATTTCTTTCAGATATCGATATACGCGCTCCGGCTTTGCTGCCGTCCGTCTGGTCACGACACATAAAAGATTCGTATCCACCTTTGCGTCCTGAAGCTGCTTCCATGCCCTCTGGACTCTGTCCGCGGTTCCTTTTCCTGCAGCATCCAGGCGGTATTGGTCATGCAGCTGCCTCATCCCATCAAAAGAAAGCCCCACCAGACAATGATGTTTCCGGAAAAATTCCATCCACTCCTCATCCAGCAGAAGCCCATTCGTCTGAAAAGCATATTCTATGTGCAGACCGCGGGGTGCAAAGGCTTCTATCAAAGCAGTAAACCGCCGGTAGAAATCTACTCCCGCCAGTGTCGGCTCTCCTCCCTGAAAAGCAATGTGCAGATACTTTTCTGCGCTCTCGCAGGCTCTCCGGCACAAAAGCTCCATCACGTCACTGCTCATAATATTCTGCTCAAAGCAGGTCTGGCTGGCCGTCTCTTCCCGGTAAAAGCAGTAGCTGCATCTCATGTTGCAAAGCCCGGAGGCCGGTTTCAAAAGAAGACTGAGTTCATTCATATGCAATAATCACTCCAGACGCTTTGATCCGCCCTGAAACAGCTGCCGCGGATCATCAGTTTTCCTTCCATCTCCATTCGCACGACACCCTTGTGCCCGCCGCGAAGCCGGTCCAGCAGAAGATACAGGGCAAATTTCCCCATCTCATCCTTCGGAAGGCGCACAGTAGTCAGCATCGGGCTGGTATTTTGCGCCTGCTCGATGTCATCAGCGGAAATCACAGAGGGCATATAATAAAGTCCCCTGTACCTGCCCAGACATTTCAGCACGCCCACAGCAGTAATGTCATTTGCGCAATAGATGCCTGTCGGGCGCAGATCGGAGTGCAGCAGCTGCTCCATACAGGCATAGCCGTCCATCTCCGTCTGGCTGGTTTCAAAAACATATTCCTGATTGAAGTCAATCCTGTGTGCTTTCAGGGTTTCCGTGTAGCCCCGGTATCTCGCCTCATTCCGGCACTCTCCCACGTATGCAATGTCACAGTGTCCCAGGCCGATCAGATACTCCACTGCCATGGAGGCCGTTTTCTCCCCGTCGCAAAGCACCTCGTCCACTTCATAATTGGTAGAATTGCGGTTGATCGATACGACCCCCCGATATTTTGCCGCGAGTTTTTTCAATGCACGCTGATTGCATTTCCCTATGATAATCAGCCCATCATTTGGCCCCTCCGCCTCCCGGCACATGGTCTCAATGAGACTGTCCAGATTTTCCTTCCTGCATTTCTGATCATCTGAAAAAACCGACATATACCAGACCTTTGACAGGATGCACATGCTCTTATGGATTTCGCATTCCACCGTCCGCAGCAGCTCCGAAAAAAAAGGATCTGACGAGGAGGTATCCATGCGCGTCATCAGGACATGCAGGTAATAAATCTGCCTGCCCTCCGGAGATTGCCCCATCTTCAGATTCCGCGCCGCCTCGTTTGGCACATAATTTTGTGCCATCGCCGCTTTCCAGATCCGGTCCCGAAGTCCGGAGTCCTGACACCGGTATCCGGGATTGTTCAGGACACGGGAAACCGTGGCCGGGGAGGTTCCGGCCAGTTCCGCTATCTTTTTTACTGACATTTCTGTTTATCCTCTCAGGTATCTTGCGTTATACTCCGCATTGATCTCCCGGATCTCCATCTCGCCGTCAATATACCGCTGATACATCTCAAACGGATTCCCGCCGCCCAGCCAGCAGCCGGTACAGTTCTCACATCCGCCTCCACAGTCCAGGGACTGCCGGATGATAGCCTCCCTTTCCTCTTTTGTCGTATCTTTAATCAAAACGCTCTTCATATTCGTTCGCCCCCGAATTCTGGTTCTTATTCATACTTCCGCTGCAATTCTCCGGCCAGCTCCAAGCCCTTTTTTACAAAGCCATTCCCAAACTGCTTGCGGACCTTCCAGGCATACCGGTTTTCCGGATTGACAAATTTAGCGTCCTCGAAATCAAGGATTTCCTGTATTTCCTTCGGATAATCCCGGTAAAAGTCCCTCATAAATCCGATCACGTTGCGCGCAGCGTGGGCCACGGAGTAGAGTTCTCCGTTTGGCACGGTGATATTGACCGTTTTCAGGTCATAATGCGCGGCGTTTTTATAGTTTTGCACCGCCTGCACCTGGTCGCGGTCTGAGAAAGGTTCGTCCGGCGTCGAGGCCAGCCAGCAAAGCAGCAGCTCTGCAAATGCGGCGTCCTTCTCCTCCAGGCCGGCTGGCGAGAGCGGATTCAGGTCAAACATCCGCAGTTCAATGCGATTGACTCCGTTTGCTTCCAGGGATTCCAGGCGGTTCGGCCCTGCCGGCTTCAGACGCACCGGATAATACAGTTCCGTAGGCGCCAGTATCCACTGGTGCTGCACATAATAACGGAAGCTGTCCACATAGGCATGCATGCTGCTATAATCAAAGACCGGCGTAAATGCATTCCAGTACCCCAGCTCGCTGCACCTCACGGAGGCCAGTCCCTGAAATACGTCCTGGTCAAACTGACCTTTCTCCACGTAGGAGCAGTCCAGCAGAGGGCTGGCCGCGCTGACCGCTGTCAGGATCCAGCCATAGGCGGCGACTCGTCTCGCCAGCGTCAGATATAATTCGTTTTTGTATTCCGTAAAGCTTTCTTTTCCGCTGCGCATAAAGTCAGCGTGAAGGAGCTCTTCGTTGAAGGAATAATTAAAGTGAATCCCACAGAACGTCATCTTATAGCGGCCGTACCGCTCCGACAGATACTGCCGGTATGTAGTCTTTCCCGCCCTTCCTCCGCCGAACTGCGCGATGGGAATATCCTCTTCGCTGCGGATATACGGCGGATTGGAAAATGGCCAGAGATATTCACGGGGAGAAAGCTTTGCCAGGGTCCGCCGGATTCGCTCTGTGTGCTCCGCCAGCTCTTCGATGGCCCGATGCACCCCCGTCTGCACGGAGGTATTGATCTCCGTCTGATTCTCGCAAAAATCGCGGACTATATAAGGATCGTCCGGAAACGGATGGGGGCTGTGAGCGAGAAACCCCTGCCCATCTACACGCAAGCCCTCCTTCTCAAGTCCGATATTTCCGGATAATAACAGTTTTTTTAATTCAGACGAGTCTATTTGCAGCATATGCTTTCACCTCCGAATTTCCATTTCAAAATATAGTTCATAACGAATTCCGTACCTTCTCAGTTGCCGATATTTCTTATAAATTGTCTATCCTGTAAATCGTCTGTCTTTTATATCTCTCCCGCCCTGTGGCAGGCCACCTGATGTCCATCGAAATCGCGCAGCTGCGGATCCTCTCCCCGGCACTGTTCGGTTGCGTAGGGGCACCGGGTGTGAAATCTGCAGCCGGAGGGAATATCCATCGGACTGGGCAGATCTCCTTCAATCGTCTTCCGCCTGGATGCCTTTGCCCGCTCTGGATCAGCAATCGGGATTGCGGACAGCAATGCCTGTGTGTACGGGTGCAGCGGATTGTCATACAATTCATCCTTTTGGGCAATCTCTACAATGTTTCCAAGGTACATCACTCCGATTCGATCGGAAATGTGACGCACCATGGAAAGATCATGCGATACAAACAGATAGGTCAGACCAAATTCGTGCTGCAGATCCTCGAGCATGTTGACCACCTGCGCCTGAATGGAGACGTCCAGCGCTGAGATCGGCTCATCGCACATGATGAATTCCGGATTGACCGCAAGAGCACGGGCGATCCCGATTCGCTGTCTCTGACCGCCGGAAAATTCATACGCATATTTTTCCAGAGCATCTTTTTGCAATCCTACTTTTTCCAGGATCTCCATGATTTTGTCGTTGCTCTCCTGCCGACTCATCGAAGGATTGCTCATCCGCAGCGGTTCACTCATGATCTCGCGTACATTCTGGTGCGGATCCAGTGCAGAGTAAGGATCCTGAAAGATAATCTGCATTCTCTTATGATAGGGAAGAAGCTCTTTTTTCTTTTTGCTGGTAATATCATCTCCATCAAACAGGATTTGTCCTCCTGTCGGCTCATACATGCGGATCAGCGTCCGTCCCAGTGTAGATTTGCCGCAGCCGGACTCTCCGACCAGCCCGAAGCACTCCCCTCTGGCAATCTCCAGGTTCACTCCGTCCACTGCTTTCACATAGTGCTTTGATGTGCCGAGGAAATTTCGAACCGCAAAATATTTCTTCAGGTCTACCGCTTTGAGGATGATATCCTGCCGGTCTTCCTGTCCTGGTGTCTCTCTGTTTTCCATGCTCACATCTCCTCTCCCACCGGATCTTCTGATCCTGTCCCTTCGGGCGTCCCGCTGATCCTGGAGTTCTGTTCTGCCCCTTCATGCGTCCCGCTGATTTCGAAGTTTTGCTCTGTCTCTTCATGCGTCCCGCTGATTCCGGATTTTCGCTCCATCTCATCCAGTTCCTCTGCGCTGAATACGCAGCATGCGCTCTGGGTCTCGGAATATACTCTCATCTTCGGAATCCGGCCGCCGCATTTTTCACAGGCAAAAGCACAGCGCGGGCGAAACGGACATCCCTCCGGCAGCTCGAGCAAGGATGGAGCACTCCCCGGGATTGCCTCCAGGCGCTCCCGGCTTCCGGTAATTGGTTTTGGCACAGCGCGCAGCAATGCCCGGGTATAAGGATGCTTCGGGTGATAAAAAATTTCTTCTGCCAACCCGTTTTCCATGATTATGCCGCAGTACATGACAGCAATTCTTGTGCAGGTGCTGGCGACTACGCCCAGGTCATGCGTAATCAGCACGATGCTCATATTCTCTTTTTCCCTGAGTTCACCCAGCAAATCCAGGATCTGCGCCTGAATGGTCACATCCAGGGCGGTGGTCGGCTCGTCCGCGATCAAAAGCTTCGGCTTGCAGCAAAGCGCCATGGCAATCATGACTCTCTGGCGCATACCTCCGGAAAACTCATGCGGATACTGATCCATGCGGCTTTCCGGGGACGGAATGCCCACCTTGCGCAGGGCCTCAATCGCCTGCTCCCGGGCTTCTGCCTTCGACACCTTCTGATAGCGCCGGATCACCTCCGTCAGATGTGCGCCGATTTTTTTCACGGGATTTAAAGCCGTCATCGGATCCTGAAAAATCATGGCCATCTCTTTTCCCCGCAGCTTTCGGCGCTCTTCTGCGGAGAGGCTCTGCAGCTCCGTTCCGGAAAATTCCAGGTGGTCTGCCGAAACCTCCGCGTTTTCCGGCAAAATGCCCATCACAGATTTCATCAGAACGCTTTTCCCGCTCCCAGATTCCCCCACCAGAGCAAAAAATTCGCTTTCGTTCACATGAAAATCCACGCCGCGGACTGCCTCCAGTTCATTTCTATGCACATGGAAGCTCGTTTTTAAATTCTGTACCGATAAAACGGTTCCTTCACTGCCGCTCATTTTCCCATCCTCCTAATTCTGCTCTCCATCGCTGACACGAGGCTCCACGTAGATACGGAGCAGGTTGCCAAGCTTGTTGAACGAAAACACCGTCAGAATGATCAGGACACCCGGAATCACCGCCATATGGATGGAGCTCTGCAGGTAGGACTGAGATTTCTGAAGCAGGCTTCCCCAGGAGGACGCCGGCTGCACAATTCCAAGTCCCAGAAAGCTGAGCGAGGATTCAGTCATGATTGCGTCAGCAATGCTTGTCGTAGCTACGATAATGATCGTCGGAAAAGCACTCGGAATAATATGAAACAGGATAATATTCCACATTGGGACGCCCATAAATTTCGCATATTGGATATATTCCCTTTCCTTTAAGGAAAGGGTCTCCGCCCTTGTAAGACGCGCGGTTCCCATCCAGGTAAAAAGTCCGATGACAAGAATAATCGACCGGATGCCTCGTTTCATAAACAGGCTCACTACGGTAACCAGAATCAGCCATGGAATGGAGCTCAGGACATCCACCAGCCGCATTAAAACCGCGTCCACCAGACCGCCGCAATATCCGGCGATCGTCCCCACGGCGATTCCTATGGAGGCACTCGCAAGCATCGCCAGCAGCCCCACAAGCAGCGAAACTCTTCCTCCATAAATCACTCGGGCAAAATAGTCCCTCCCCAGCTCATCCGTGCCAAACCAGTGCGCCGCGGAAATACAGACCTGCATGTTGCTCACAACCGAGGTCGTCGTATCCAGCCGAAGCAGAGGTG
>JAJQFO010000331.1 GCA_021201095.1 Lachnospiraceae bacterium | reverse complement strand
GTATAATCGCCCTCGCCGCCATGATCATACTGTTCAAGAAATCTGATTGTTCCAGTAACACCCAGCTTTTCTTGTAATGCACTTAAACCGTTCTTCTGAATCTCCGCATTTGTTTTTATATTTAATCTTGTTGCTACCATTAATATAACACCTCCAATAACCACTGATTTGGATTCATGACCCTGGTAAATGTCTCAATCCTGTTACAATTATTCATAAATTTTCTATCTGTTGTCAACAATACATCTGCTTTCGCCGCTTCAGCACATGCCAGATGGATGCTGTCCTTATATTTGATATTTGATATGTGCCTTACCTGTTCTGCCCTGTCCAGAATGTCTTCATTTATCTGTATCTCTTCCGAACACAGGCTATAAACCATTTGCAGCATAGAACGTCTGTATGCATCTTTTGTTTCATTTATTTCTCTGACAAGCATCTGACTGCCCAACAACAGAATTTCTGAATGCTCTACCAACTCTAAAATCAGCATAATCGAATTTCTTTCATAATATATCTGGAAATAACTCCGATCATCCAAAAGCCTGTTAAAGCAGCAATTATCCATATAGACTCTCAAATCGTCTCGGCCTCCTTGTTTTTACAGTATAACGTACTCAAGAGAGTGCGTCAATAATCTTTGAGAAACACTGAAATGTGCCAATAAACAAAATACTCAGACTGAACAATCCCAGTATTCTTCAACTTCCGCTTTCGCTCTTTCTTCTGATAAATCAAACTGAGCCTTTACCTTCACTACAATTTCATCAAATGATAAGCCTATATCCTTCAAAACTGCCACGACATTCATAATTGCAGCATCTCGCGCAACATTAAAATCGTGAACTCGCATGATTTCTTCTCTGTCATATAACGGCATCATAACATCCACTACCTCTCTTTCTCTGGATTCCAGATATTTCTTTAACACGTCAAAATCTTTACAAATCTGAATCGCCTGCTGGACTGGGATGTATATTTTATTATACGCCAGAATCACTATACATGGCAAGCTGATTTTTAAAAGAAGAGGGCTATTCACCCTCTTCTTCCTTCGGCTTACGCTGTGCTTTCAACTTACCCTCCAGATTATCAAATTCTCTCTGTTTCAGTTCCTTCGTGACATCTGTGTAAATATCCATCGTCGTTGAAAAATCCGCATGACCGAGTACATCCTGAACGACCTTCATGTTGACTCCAGCTTCTACTAGACGAGTCGTAAATGTATGGCGCAGGGAATGACAGGAGAATTTCGGCAGCAATACCGGATTTTTCAGTCCTTTGCTAAGCTGCGCGTCATTACACTCACGGATTATGCGCCTGAGTGCTTTATTGAGCGTGCCCTGATGCTGCACATTTCCGAATCTGTTGATGAAAATGAAATCTGTATATCCATCAATCACAGACTTGCATTTTATCTGGTTAAATTCCTGATACGCCTTTTCCATAAGAAAAGCTTCTTTTACCTCCGGTATCATCGGAATGGTACGTGTTCCGGCTCTCGTCTTTGTCTGATGCACGTTAAAATAGCAGCCATTCTCGGCGTGATTGTAATAAACCAACGTGTGATCTACAGTAATCATGCCTTCTTCCAGATCAATATCACTCCAGCGAAGTCCGGTAATCTCTCCTACTCGCATTCCAGTATCGATCATAACCTCAAAAATGGGATACCAGTGATGATACTGCGTCTTCTCCGACCTCAGAAAATCCATAAACAGATTCTGCTCCGGCACCGTCAATGCCCTGCGGTGATCATTTTCAATATTATGGCTCTGCTTTAATTCCTTCAATAAATTATCCGCAATATTTACTCTCATATAATTCTCCTCCACAGCCACATTCAAAATCTGATGCAGCACTGTATGTACACAATCAATTGTTGCAATTTTCAATCCACGTTCTTCCAAAAGATAGTTATACAGCTTCTTGATGTCGGAACGCTTCATGGTACTTAAGCGAAACTGCCCGATACTGGGTCTGACAAACATTTCATACATATATTTGTAATTCTGAAATGTGTTGTCTTTCAACCCACGCTTCATATATGCCCAAAGGTCATACAGATCATCGAGTTTCACATTCTGAGCGTCTGTCTTGATACCATCCGCTTTGTCCTTAAACACCTGTTCTTCTTTTACCCTTAGTTCTTCGAGCGTCGGCGCGGATACTGATTTCGTGATGCCTCCCCTCGTTGTCCAGCGATATTCATAGGTGCCGCTCTTTCGTTGACGTTCCCCGGCTTTTAACAGCCGGTGTCTATTGTCATACCGTTTTGCCATAACAGGCTCCTTTCTAAGAGAAGGCGGCCAGCCATCGGCAGCCGCCTTCCCCAATATTTCAGATAGAAAACTGATTATCCAGATATTCTTCCAGTTTTCTGCGCTTAAACATCCGTTTTGCGCCGTTCCACAAGACAAACTCACACCTGTCGTCATTACTCAGTTCACGGAGTTTCTGAAGCCCCAGCCCTGTGTATTCCGCAGCTTCTTCTAATGTAAGCAAGCCTTTCTGCCAGAGCGGTACTTCCGTGCGCTTTCTTCTAACTGTTACCCTCCTTTCAATAAGCTGATCTGCTGTTGCCACTTTCACAGTTTCAGAATCGTTTGTTCCTAATTTAATCATGTTTTTGCTTCTCCTTTCTCAAAACGTGATCTTTCTTTGGTATTACCAAGAATGCTTCTGCAATTCTCTTTGGCTGTATCATAGTTATAATATACAATTTCATTTGCGAACTTTCACACCAGTATCTCTTTTACCGTTTAATTAGCTGCTCACGACTTGCATTCCGAATGGATTACAATCGGGGCTTGCACTTCCCTGCCTTCAACACAAAAATCACCCACAGCTACAGCTTCTCCTATACCTAACCCTCTGAGTTTCATCTCCCAGGAATCTCTCCTTGCTGCAGAAATATTCCTTGCGGCATTTCTCACCTCCGAAGATGCCTGCTTGAAATATACTCGTGACGCTGCCTGGTTAATTACAGCCTGCTGCTCACGTTCAAAACCTGCCACAAACTGTGTCGCCAATATCAAATTAAGTCCATATTTTCGTCCCTCAGTCAGAATTTGATGTAAAGACAAACCCCTTTTTAGTGACAGATGCTGAAACTCGTCTACCACTATAGTCAACCCTTCATTTGCATCTGAATCGTCACGTCTTTTTCTCATGATGGATGTCAGAAGAATCTCTATCGTCATTTTTCGAACTTCTTCGTCCATTCCAGCAAAAGAAACAATATTAATCTTCCCAGATTCGATATTCCCACCATCCCTTCTGAAAACATTGGAAGATAATAATACCTGTAGTTTATCGTATACTTTTCTATCAGTTTCATCACCTTCCTTTAATCTGCATTGTATTTGCAATAAAAACCCATAGTTGCTTTGATTATCTCTGAGAGAATCATCCACAACAGCTCGTAAAGAATTAAGCTGTGCTTCTCCAAGTACACGTCCTAAAGCAGACAAAGATGCACTTAAGATTTCAACAATACTCTGCGAACAACACTCATATTGCATACTTTCCGAAGAAACATAACCAGCAACAAACTCCTCGCTCAAACCGATCTTATTGGCCAAGATAATATGATAAATATCCTCCTGTTCATTCTGACGATTACCATTAATATCAATCTCCAATACCGTCCCTCCGTTTTGGACAATCTGATGCTCTATTCCGTCAATCGCATAAGATTTTCCCGAACCGCTGATTCCCGTTATGAGGACGCTGTAATTTGGAGAATTCTTTGATATTGTTACAGCCTGCTCGCGATCATTAAGCCCTACATAAAACTTAGTTGAACAATCCGGCTGTCCCGTCTCATAAGTATATGAGTTACTGTTTTCTGCCGAACGGCTGTCACCAAATACTCTCCACAAAAAAGCATCTGCTTCATCCAGCAAAATATTCTTATATATCCACACAAAATGCTTTCTTACAGGTATACCATACACATTCGTATATTGCTTTTTGGGCGAATATCCTTCTGCGTCCTTCTTTATAAGGCCGCTTTCTGCACACAGCTTTTTCAGCGTTACAGAAGAAATCGTGATCCGCAAAGAGGCCGTTATCTCCGTAAATTGTTCTTCCGTGCAGTAAATAAATTCGTCATCGTATAATATGGCACATCTATCACCTGCCGCACTCATTAAATCCGCTTCTACAAGTTCACTCCTACCTGTCTGTATTTCCGGGTGCAACTGTAGATATTCTGAAAATGCTTTGCTGAATCTTTTTACAATATCCCTGCTATCTGTTACAAGCGTCGGAATAGATGCTATTCTATTTGCCCATTCCAGGTAAAACTCTTTGAAAAACTTCTCGGCTGTTTCTTCTGTCGTCGTTTGTCTGATAAACATCTGTAATATTTTTCCGACAGCCATAATACGACTATAAAAAAGTTTCATCTCCTGCGCTCCAGAATACTCTAACATCACCCTAGAAGTTTGAAATTTCTGCAGCATATTGCAGATTTCATCAACGTTTTCTTTCATATAAATCCGAAGTTTTTGAATCACCTCGGAAAACACCGTACTTCTTACAAGGTTATTATCCTTTTCATCCAGTTTAATCAGGTACTCACTTCCTATCAGATAATCAGGTATTGCTCCGCCTGCCATCAAAACTGTAGCAAAGGATTTCTCTGTCAGAAAGCGCTCAACATTTATTTGCTTCATATCATTTGTCAGATTCAAGAAGCCAATCTGATAATTGTCAGGTCTTTTCACTCTTGAATTCCAGCAACTAAATAAAATTCCATTACTCCTGTACTTCCAGAAAAATTATTACTCAAATAGCCATTTTTCGCTGTTTTCACC
>JAJQFO010000055.1 GCA_021201095.1 Lachnospiraceae bacterium | reverse complement strand
CAATAAACTCATCCCACAAATTTTCTCTATAAATACTCGGTCTCAACATATCTCATCTCTCCTTTTATCATTCACAACAATTTTGTTTTTATCTGTATTGGAACCGGATTCAAAATGAAATCTGTTTTTATTTTTCCATCTCTCTTCCTTTGTTCTATGAGAGTTATAACACTGATTGTTAGCAATGTCAAGCCTTGAGTGCTAATTTTGTGTGAAAAATCTGTGAATTGTCTGATTATTTTTTATGTTTTACATTTTCTGCCGTAGTGGGCAAGCCGAATGAGTCACTTTCTCAGCCAGTTTTTCATAGCCCATATCTCTCAAATAATCCTGCAGAATGGGTACAGACTGCGTGGATTCCGGTCCGACAATCAGCTCTGTAATAACATTCTCCATTTGTGTATCTGCTATCTGACATAGTTTCTGCAGATCCACCGGATAATACTTCTTAATGCGTTCGTTTGAAATATGATACTTGGGCTGAACGTTGAAAAAACCCTGCTCAAATGGAGAAACGACCAGCCGCACTTCTTTTTCGCTCTGGAATGATGGATGCTTAAATGCCGCCGACGCTGCCCAGGCATGATTCAATGCTGCCCGAATCGCCGGCGATGTGTCCCATGGAGCCTTGTGACGGCGTATCAGGCGATATATAATCTCGACTAATTCATGCTCTCCTACGTCATCCCGGTAGAATACTGTCTGCAGCGACAACGGCTCAACCGCCATCTTTTTCAGCAAATCATAACGAAATGCCATACAGACTCCACGTCCATGATTCGCGTAGCGTTCCCACTGCGCGGCATCGTCCCGAAAGCAGGAAAAACAGGCTGCGTAAGCAGAATAGATAAATTCCTTTTCTTTTTCCGCAGCAAAAAGCTTTTCTGTCCATCGTGCCCGGATCAGATCGCCGTCATTCTGAAAACGTTCTACAACCGCTTTACAGAGACTGCTCATAAAAAGCGTCATTTCCGAAGCATCGTTCATATTCAATACGTTATTCAGGCGAAGCTCCGCATTACTCAGGATGCCATCCAGTGCGCCAAAATCTGTATAGTGATAGAGTGTCGTAACATTTTCCGGCTGTTCCATATTCTGCCCTCTCCAACTGCCTATTTCGCCCAGGCTTTTATCTCATTATCACTCTGGTTACTGATACGAATCGCCGGATGTACGTTCGCGCCTTTACAGATTTCAGCTATTGTCTGTCCTGATTTTTCAGGACCCGAGGAACCACTTGTGCAGAAAACATAAACTTCTTTTCCAGAAAAATCGTATTCCTCCGCAAATGTCCGGATCAGGCGAGGACAATTGCCATACCAGACCGGAAAACCAATGTAAATACGGTCATAGGAAGCAAAATTCTTCACATGAGTTGTCACCGCCGGTTTTTCTTTTGTCACAATCTCTTTTCCCCCAATGGCTACCGCCTTCATGTAGCTCCCATAGTCCTTTTTCCCTTTGATTTCAAACAGATCACCACCTGTCTGGGACTGAATTCTTTCAGCAGCTTTCTTTGTTACGCCCGAAAGTGAAAAATACGCGATTAAGCTCTTCATGTATGCAACCTCCTTTTTGTATATTCATCAAAATACATTGCCATTTCTACAAATGCCACAGGATTTTCTTTACAGCCGCGCGTCCGCATCCGTAAATACCATGAATATTTCACGCAAATGATTCATCCATAGTGCGGAACATCGCACCATTAAGTTCCACAATCTCCTCAACCGGAATTATAGTGCCGTCCATCATAATAAGTGTCCGTTGAAACTCATCTAGTTTTTTCACAATACCTGTCACGGTACTGTACTCACCTCCGCTTTTTCGTTCGTCCGGCACAAAATAAGTAATCTCGACTATCGGTGAGTCGTTCAGGTGTGATCTGAGCAGATTGAGCCGTTCCGAAAGCTTCTGTTGTTCGCTTTCGTCCAGTTCCAGGCGCTGGTCTGTCAGTCGTTCGGTTTCTTTTACCGCAGCATCGTAACCGGTAAGTGCCGCGAACGGCGAAAACTGTGCTGCTCTGTCTATCATGGACATATGAGGACGATGCTCCGATACATGGTGGGGCAGGTCGAGGATGTCCTGATAGTCTTCTATTTTTCTGTCAGCCATTGCTCCTGCATCACCTCCTCCACTTTTTGTGACCGCCGATCTGTGTTTTAGCTGTTAATCTGTCTGGCCAGCTACTTTTTATGTCCGCCAATCTATATCTTAGCCGTTGATCTGCTCGCCCCGCTACTTTTTATGGCCGCCAATCTGTGCATTGCGATCCCGGCCGGTGGCTCCTTCTTCCAGGTTCATTCCTTTCAGCAAGGCATTCTTTCCAAATTTTTTCTGGATTTCCAAAACAGCTTTCTGCCTGCGCTTTTCTCTTTCCATCTCGGCCTGTTCCGCTTCGCGCTGTTTTTCAAGCTCTGCATAGTCTGTGAATAAGTCAAGCTGCTCCGGTTCTGGCGGTTTGATTTGATCTTCACTGACGACATGATTGGCGACAACATACATCCGGCGCACCAGCAGATTGTGGTCAACAATGCGGTCAAATAATTCCATGGCTGCATCGGTAATCAGGCGAGTGGATGCTGTCTGCCTTCTAAGATTGATGGAGCCATGCGCCTGCTTTGGAATTTTTCTGCCGTAATAATCCGTTGTGACTTCTCCTTTATAGGATTTTCTTCGCGCAGGATCATTCAGATTTTCTGTATCATATCCGATAGTCAGCACTACCTGATCGGTAACCAGTCCCTTATCCACGAGGTCCAGTGAGAGCGCGTCTGCCATTTCCCGGACGACAAGCTTTGCCTTGTCAAATTCATAGGGAGATTGAAGTACCTGCCCGGAGCTGATGCTGTTGTTCTCCGGCTTGAAAGATTTAATGTCAGAAATACGGCAGGGTTCCCAGCCCCATGCGTGGTCAATCAGAAGCTCCGCATTAATGCCAAATTCCTTATAAAGCTGATCTTCACCATAGCTGCTCAGACTGCATCTGGCAATATCGCCCATCGTGTACAGTCCCATTTTTTCCAATCGTCTTGCATAGCCGCGGCCCACACGCCAGAAATCCATGATGGGCTGATGCGCCCAAAGCTCCCGACGATAACTTCCCTCATCCAATTCCGCAATACGCACACCGTCTTTATCAGCAGGAATATGTTTCGCCACAATATCCATCGCAATCTTACAGAGATAAAGGTTCGTGCCGATTCCTGCAGTAGCCGTAATCCCGGTTTCCTTCAAAACCTCCCGGATCATCTTCATAGCCAGCTCGTGAGGAGTGAGCTGGTACGTCTGTAAGTAATCAGTCACATCCATGAACACTTCGTCAATACTGTAAACATGGATATCTTCCGGTGCAATGTAGCGCAGATAAACCTGATAAATCTCTGTGCTTCGCTGGATATAATGTGCCATCTGCGGCGTAGCCACAATGTAATCCAGAGACAGCGAAGGATCTGCATTCAGTTCATCAATATTGCAGGAGGAACCAGTAAAAGTTCGTCCGGGTGCGCGACGCTTCCGTTCTTCGTTTATCTGCTTCACCCGCTGAACAACTTCAAACAATCTGGCCCGGCCGGGGATGCCATAAGATTTCAGGGAAGGGGAAACTGCGAGGCAGATCGTTTTCTCCGTGCGGCTCAAGTCTGCTACAACCAGATTCGTGGTCAGCGGATCAAGACCGCGCTCTGCGCACTCCACCGAGGCATAAAAAGATTTCAAGTCAATGGCAATATAAGAACGATCCGGCAAGCAATTTACCTCCTTCCCCGGAATTTCAGCAAAGCTGCAGGAACATAACATCGCATGCCGCCACAGCGATTAAAAGCCTTTTACTCTTTCACAAACCTTTCCACAGCCTCCAGCGCTATCTTATCGTGCTCTTTGGAAAACCCATGCTTTCCATCCGGAATAATCACAAGCTCTGCATTGCTGTAAGCTTCCGCTGCTTTCGGGGCATAGCTGCAATCCACAATTTCGTCTTTTGACCCATGCACAATCAGAACCGGTCCATTATAAGAGGAAATTGTTTCAACTGCATCCACATCCAGAACAGACTGTGCATACGCTCTTCCAAGTTTCATCGGTCCGCAGCGAATCACTTCCGGAATATTCTGCGGGTCAAATTTCGCAAACATCATCTTACCCGCCCTGGCATCATCCGGAATACACAGAGCCGGATAAAACAGAATCAAACGCCTGATTTTTTCACCAAGCTCTGCCCCGGTAAGTGCGGACACGAAACCGCCCTGACTGCAGCCCATCAGGGTAATATCGTCCTTGTTTACAAAGGAAAGTTTTCTGGTATAGGCAATCACTGCTTTCAGATCTTCTTTCTCCGTAAATACAGTCATTTTGGTTGTATCATTATCACTTTTTCCATGGATGCAGCCGCCGTTGAAGTCAAAGCAAAATGCCGCAAAGCCGTGCTCTGCGAGGAATTTCGCATACCCTTCCGTGGTTTTGTAGTTTGCCATAAAACCATGGCTGACAATCGCAATTGGAAGATTATCACCCTCTGGAATATAAGCAAGCCCCTGAATCGTCATCCCATCTCGTTTGCATAAAAATCTCTTTTTTTAAATGTTCATTTACATCACCATTTAACCTTTCTTTCGTCTCAGGGCTTTCAGCAAGTCTTTCCTCGGCTCCGTCCCGGACGGAATGTTTTTCAGTCCCGGCATATGTCGCTGCAGCATCACCAACGCCATGATAACTGTGAGAATCCCTGCTTCATTTCCATAAAAGTAAAATGCCGGCAGGATAAACGCAGCGGGTATCAAAACAGCCCCAACCGACAGGTAATGACTAATCAATACTCCAATCAGTCCAATTATGCAGGCAAGCAATCCATAGCCGAAAGAAATACTAACCAGCGCAGCACAGGTAC
>JAJQFO010000318.1 GCA_021201095.1 Lachnospiraceae bacterium | reverse complement strand
AAAGTATATTGATAAATAAATCAAGTAGAATGTTTATATTATATGAATGATTTTATAGAAATTGTTTTTGTAGAAGTCATAGATGTTGTGTTAGAGTTGGAGGTTGGGAGCATCGCCGGTGATAAGATGCAGAAGAACGGAAAATATCTAAATATCTGAATTTTCACACAGTTTCACTTGTGTTTTGCTTTTTTCTGTAATAAAATTATCGGCATAGGAATGCAGCCAAAGGCAAAAACGGAAGTAATTGCAGGAGGGTACAAGTTTTTGCAGTAAAGTAAATGAAGCTGCAACTTTTGCCAATAAACAGACTTTTAACTGGAGGAAAGCCCTGGAGGTATGCAGAATATCCATACAAGAATTGAGTTGAATAAAATGAATATCAAAAGCAAAATTTACGGTGGACTACTTGGCGGCGCAATCGGCGATGCCCTGGGATATCCCGTAGAGTTTCTTTCTGAAACGGAAATTTTCAAGCGGTATGGCAGCAGCGGAATCACGTCCTATGATCTGGATTTTGAGAGCGGTTTTGCACTGATATCTGATGACACACAGATGTCAATGTTTACGGCAAACGGTATCCTCCGGGGCGAAACTATAAACAGAATGAATGACTGCGATTATCCGCCCTTCACCTATGTGGCCGAAGCCTATGCGGACTGGTATTGTACACAGACCCGCCGAAAGCCCAAAAGACAAGTAAGCTGGCTTATGGATATTCCCGATTTATACAGCCGCCGCGCTCCGGGGACAACCTGTATGTCCGCGATAGGGTCTGGGAAAAGAGGATGCGTTGAAGAACCACTTAATATGAGCAAGGGCTGCGGAGGCATCATGCGCGTCGCTCCGCTGGGCTTGTTTTATGACACCTCTTCCGAAAAATATGACTTGGAATGGGTTGACCGGCAGGGGGCTGAAATTGCTGCCATCACCCATGGACATCCCCTTGGATACATTCCGGCGGCTGTTCTTACCCATATTATAAGTGCTTCTTTGTATGGCAGCTATGTTTGCCTGGAGGATGCGGTTAATGAAGCAATGGCTGTGGTTTCGGGGATTTTTTCAGGGAATGCTTATCTGCCGCAGCTTGAGCAGCTGATTGAGAAGGCAATCATGCTCTCAAAGAACGACGAGGAGGATGTGGCAAATATTCGGCAGCTGGGCGAGGGCTGGGTTGCAGAAGAGACATTGGCGATAGCGGTTTATTGTAGCCTTCGCTATGAAAATGACTTTTCAAAGGGCGTTATCGCAGCGGTCAATCATAACGGAGACAGTGATTCCACCGGTGCTGTAGCGGGAAATATCCTCGGCGCCTGGCTTGGCTATGACGCAATCGAAGAAAAATGGAAAAGGAATCTGGAGTTCAGGCGTATGATTCTGGAGCTGGCGGATGATCTGTATGAGGGAAGAAATCTTGACCAGGGGAAGCTTTGTGGAACAGAGGAAAAGAGGCTTCTTACATCATGGGAGAGCAAGTATTTCGATGCGAAGCTCTCGAGACCCGGGAAAGAAGAGTGAATGGTTGGAAGGCCGTATGCGTACCATACACACGAAAAAATGGGTTTCAAGGGGATATTTTTATCAGTCTGTATAGAGCCGGGAATACAAGAGGTTATGGGGAGGAATGATACATGAGAAAAGCGGTTCGATTATTTAAACAAAATGCCTCCGGGGAAACGTGCGTATGCTGCTGTATTCTGATGATCCTGGATTATTACAGGCTTTTGCCGGGAAATTATCCGACGAGACGGCAGGAGGAGAATCTGTATAAAAGATGGGGATCCAGTCTTGGCAAAATGAAAGAATATGCAGACCGGCAGCGCCGCTTTGTCGCCGGCACTCCTTTAACTGCTGCTGCATGCTGCCTGTCGGAATTTGACCTGTCAGTGCGGATGGTTCATTCTGAGAAAGATTTAATAGATAATACCAGGCATTTTTATCCGGAGGACCTGTTCCCGCTTGTCAGGGAACAATATCTTTCCTACATGGTACAATGCCAGGATGCTGTACGTTCCGAAACAGGAGTGAATATTAACTGTGACAGAATTGCAGAGGAGCTGGATGCCGGACAGATCCTGATTTTAATGCTTATGGTACCCGGAAGCGACGGGGATACGCCCCATGCGGTTGTTGCCGACAAATACAGGGAACAGGATGGAGAACGCTATTTTCATTTTTGCGACCCGTATTTTGGCAGATATGAGGTTACAGATACGGAGCTTGAGAAGAAAATAGATGTTCCGTTTGGGCGCGGTTATATTGCAGTGAAAGATATTGCGAATGTGACAGATAAAAATAATTGCCCGCAAATTATATAGACAATAAAGAGGCGGGATTATAATGGCATTTCTAAACGGGATATTGCATAAAAAACGAGGCACAGCGGAGCAAACGCCTCTACCGATCTCAAAACCTGATTCGGAAAAACTGATATCAGGTGATAAATCGTTTGAATCAATCGGAGAGGGGGCGTCATCTTTTTCTACACATTATAACAGAAAATGAGGCAGCCAGATATCTGGCTGACGGTACGGAACCTGTTATTTAGCCGTCAACACCACGTATGATTCAGCATGGACTGCAAAGAAATCGGCGGCAATCGAAGAAGTAACAGAAACAGACCGGGTATCATGACGCGGCGGTGACATGATGCCCGGTTTTTTGATGCACAGGGGCGCGTAAGGTGTTTTGTGGCTTGCGCCACACGCGCCCCGCGCAGCGAGTAGGAGGCGAAAAGGCCGCCTCCTACTCGATCGCAGGAGTGCGAAAGGAAGTTGATTGATAAAATCGGAGGGACATGGTCGACAGAAATAAGATTTTGTGTTATAGTTTCGGCGTAGCAAAGATATGAAAACATATTGAAAATCAGAAAAATAAAAAAACGGGAAACCTTTTCCAATCCGAAGATTATACTCAGTGAGAGAACCCGATTCTTTATTTATATTCCAGTGGAATAAGATTTGTTAACCAGTTATTTTAAAAATGAAGCATATGGAGACCCACTATGAACAGACAGAACATCCAATTTGACTACCCCCTGTCGATCCGTCCGATGCGTGCGATCAACGGCTTTATGGTTCGGCCGGGCTATTTTGATATGAATGGAGCGATGGCGCTGGATTCCGGCGTGAATTTTACGGTTCACACGAAGGAGGGGACCTCCTGTGAACTGCTGCTCTACCACAATGGCGAGGAGGAGCCCTACGCGGTGCTGCCGTTCCCGGAGGAATATAAGATCGGTGATGTCTACGCGATGATCGTGTTTGGGCTGGATATTGATAAGTTTGAATATGCATACCGTGTGGACGGGCCTTACGACCCGGAGAAAGGGCTGCTTTTTGATAAACAGGCGGTGCTGCTGGACCCTTACGCGAGGGATGTGGCGGGACAGCGGCACTGGGGCGCGCCCAAGCCGAAGGCCTATCACGCCCGTGTGATGAAGGATTCGTTTGACTGGGGCGCGGTGCCGCAGTCGAAGAAGGAACTCAGCGACCTGGTGATCTATGAGCTGCATGTGCGCGGCTTTACCCAGCATCCGTCCTCCGGGGTGAACCATCCCGGGACGTTTGACGGCCTGCGGCAGAAGATTCCCTATCTGAAGGAGCTGGGGATCAACGCGGTGGAGCTGATGCCGATTTTTGAGTTTGATGAGACCCGCGATGCGCGAAAGGTCAATGGGCGGCAGCTTCTCGATTACTGGGGCTACAATCCGGTCTGTTTCTACTCGCCGAACTCGAGCTATGCGGCCTCGGCGGTCGTACACCGGGTCAGCGGCGAGCTGAAAAACCTGATCCGCGAGCTGCACCGCAATGACATTGAGGTCATTCTTGATGTGGTATTCAATCATACGGCAGAGGGCAATGAGCTGGGGCCGACCTTCAGCTTTAAGGGCTTTGACAACCGTGTTTACTATATGCTGACGCCGGACGGAAATTATTATAATTTCAGCGGCTGCGGCAATACCTTAAACTGCAATCATCCGATCGTGCAGCAGATGATCGTGGACTGCCTGCGGTACTGGACGATTTATTACCGGGTGGACGGCTTCCGGTTTGACCTGGCGAGCATCCTCGGGCGTCACGAGGACGGTACGCCGCTGAACAATCCGCCCCTGCTGCGTTCTCTTGCCTACGATCCGGTGCTGAGCAATGTCAAGCTGATCGCCGAGGCCTGGGACGCGGGCGGTATGTATCAGGTGGGAAAATTCCCGGCCAGCCGCCGCTGGGCGGAGTGGAACGGCCGCTACCGCGACGTGATGCGCTCTTATTTAAAGGGCGACAACTGGGTCTCCGGGACTGCGGCCTGGAGTCTGGCCGGCTCCGGGGATCTGTACGGAGGTGTGGATGAAAACGGCAATGGGAATTATGTCGGCTACAATTCCTGCATCAATTTCCTGACCTGCCACGATGGATTCACGCTCTACGACCTTTATTCCTATAACGAAAAGCACAACGAGGCCAACGGCTGGAACAACACGGACGGTGCGAATGACAACCGCAGCTGGAACTGCGGAGCGGAAGGGGAAACCTCCGACCCGGAGGTGAACCGGCTGCGCCGGCAGATGATCCGCAACGCCTGCACAGTGCTGATGTGCAGCCGGGGCACACCGATGTTTTATGCAGGCGATGAGTTCTGCAACACACAGTTCGGCAATAACAACGGCTACTGCCAGGACAATGAGATTTCCTGGCTGGACTGGAGCTATCTGGAGAAAAACCGTGATATTTATGAGTTTTTCAAATTTATGATTCACTATCGTTTCCGGCACAGGATCATCCAGAAGCGTCTGCCCGACGCAGTCTGCGGCATGCCCGCCCTGCGCACGCACTATACCAATCCGGAGATCACTGAGCTGCCGCCCAACGCGCCGATGATCGGTGTCTGCTTTGCCGGATACGACCGTCAGAAGGGGCGCGACGACATCGTTTACATTGCCGTGAATTCCTACTGGGAGGAAATCGAGATCGGCCTGCCGCAGATCCCGCGCGGCGGCGCATGGTACTTAAGCGTCAATACGACCGGAGATGAGAACGGCATATATTATTATGAGGAAAATGAAGAACGCCGGATCGACGGCACCTTCCGCATGCAGCCCCGCTCCGTGGCAGTGTTTGCCGGGAGGGCGTATTGAGTGCCCGCAAGGCAGCTGATAAGTGAGGAAAATTCATGAATATAGAGATACGGATTCAATATTTAAACGACAAAATCAAACCGCTGGAATACATCGACGGCAAGTCCGACTGGATTGATCTGCGTGCCGCCGAGGATATTTCCATGAAAAAGGGCGAATTCCGCCTGATCCCGCTGGGAGTGGCTATGCAGCTGCCGGCGGGCTACGAGGCGCACATTGTGCCGCGCAGCTCCACCTTTAAAAATTTTGGAATCATCCAGACCAACCACATGGGAATCATCGATGAGACCTATGCCGGTCCGAACGACTGGTGGTATATGCCTGCCCTGGCGATCCGCGATACGGAAATTCACGCCAATGACCGCGTCTGCCAGTTCCGTATCATGAAGCATCAGCCGCAGCTGACCTTTCGAACGGTCGACACGCTGAACGCGCCCGACCGCGGGGGACTGGGGAGCACCGGGAAGAACTGAATATTCTGTAGAAACTTACCGAAATTTTGTTTGCTTAAATTTGTAAAGGCTGAACGAGTGATTGTCGTAACTATAAAAAGGTCTTGCAGGAGCAAGACCTTTTTACATGAAAAAAATATTTTGTGTGTCAGGCAATGACCGTCCCCGTCTTTCCGAGGTATGCCTCTTTTGCCTTATCCAGCGAGGTAATCACGGCGCTGCGGCCTGCCTTCTGGGAGACGAAGTGGACAGAAGCCTCGACCTTCGGCAGCATTTTGTCCTTGCCAAACTCTTCGTTGTGGATGTGCTGCAGCGCCTCCGCAACATTCATTTCCCGGATCGGCTGCGGATGCTCTGACTCATATCCAAGATAAACGAACTCCTCATTGGTTAAAATCAGCAGCAGGTCCGCATCGACCAGATCTGCCAGCCGTCCGCTGACGGCGTCCTTTTCGATGACTGCACTTGCGCCTTTGAGCTGGTTGCGCTGCTTCAGCACCGGGATGCCGCCGCCTCCGCCGGCGACAACAATGTGTCCGGCATTCACCAGCGCATTGATGGCGTCAATCTCCACAATGTCCAGAGGCTTCGGCGCGGCGACGATCCGCCGGAATCCTTTGCCGGGCTCTTCGATGACATAATTGCCCTTCTTTTCCTCCTCAGCGGCCTCTTCGGCGGTCAGATAGCGTCCGATCACCTTGACCGGATGATAAAAGGCCTCATCATACGGATCGACGGTCACCTGCGTGAGAACCGTAGCTACCGTGCGGTAGATACCGCGGGAGAGCAGCTCAGAGCGAAGGGTATTCTGAATATCGTAGCCAATGTAGCCCTGGCTCATCGCGGAGCAGATTGCGACTGGCGCGCTGTAGGTCTCGTGAGTCTTCGCATATTCATTGATCGCGGTGTGGATCATGCCCAGCTGCGGGGCGTTGCTGTGTGTGATGATCAGCTGTGCGCCTTCCTCCACCAGATCGGCCAGTATTTTCGCTGTATGCAGCACGGCATCGCGCTGCTCTGGAAAAGTAGTACCCAGGGCCTTATGCCCAAGCGCTACGACAACTCTTTTTTTCATAGATTTCCACCTTTTTCATTTTTAGGATGATTATGTCTGATTTATTATAGCCGTCTCATGGCAAAATTGCAATCTTTTTATGCATAATCGCGGAACTCATCCCATATATATTTTACTGGTAAGGGCTTGACCGGATATTCGCTTTTCTGTTTTTTGGATGCTGGACAATGCCGGTACATTTGGAACCTGACAGCGGCAGGAAAGCCCGCTGATGTTGGCAGCTTTACAACTGCGATGGATCTTTTTTGCGAAAATCGGAGAAAGGAGGGGCGGCATTTCGTATGGAGTCCATGGAATCCGTCAGTCAGCTTCTGGCTGTACATGTGAGGAGCATGCTGCTAAGGTGTGCTCTGGATTATGAAAAATTGCAGGAGGTACGGCTGCGGATCCGCCAGCCGGTGCTGCTCCGGTATGATGGGGCGGAATTTGCCCTGTGCGCTCCAGGGTTTCTCTCGGAAAGCCCAGGGGAGGGCTGGCCAATGACGGCGGAAGAGATGAAGGAGACGCTGGAGTATGTATCCGGGTATTCCCTGTATGCATTTGAGGAGGAGCTGTGCCAGGGATTTCTGACCGTGCCGGGAGGACATCGGGTCGGAGTGGCGGGGCATACGGTCATGGAGAGAGACCAGGTACGGAGTATGCGGTATCCCTCTTTTCTGAATATCCGTGTTTCACATCAGCGAAAGGGGTGCGCGGATTTGGTGCTGCCTTTTTTGTATGAGAATAGGGAATTCTGCCACACCCTGATTCTCTCCCCGCCTGGCGGAGGTAAGACGACACTGCTGCGGGATCTGGTGCGTCAGATTTCCAATGGCGGAGACTTTGGAGCGGGGCGGACGGTGGGTGTGGTGGATGAACGCTCGGAGATTGCCGGCTCCTATCTGGGCGTGCCGCAGAATGATGTCGGTATGCGCACAGATGTGCTGGATGCCTGTCGGAAGGGAGAGGGCATGCGGATGCTTCTGCGCTCCATGTCGCCCAAAGTGATCGCCGTGGATGAACTGGGAGATGAACAGGACGGACACGCCATCGAGAGTGTCTTTCACTGCGGCTGCCGGCTGCTCGCGACAGTGCATGGCGCCTCCATGGATGAAATCTGCCGGAAGCCATTGCTTTCCCGGATGGTCCGTGAGAGGCTGTTTGAGCGGTATGTTGTTTTGTCAGGAGCGCAAAGGGCCGGGGAGGTGCGGGAAATTCTGGATAGTAGTAAAAAGGTGCTATATCATAAATGACAGGTGTTCTTATAAATGCAGACAGATCGGGGATCGCACGTGAGGACAGTGTTCCTTGAAAACCAGACAGATCGGAATGTATATAGAGGGCAGTGCCGGAGGGATCGGATGCGTATATTTTTAAAAATGGGCGGATTGCTCTGTATTTTTGCCGCCAGCTGTATGCTGGGATTTGAGATGGACCGCCGTCTGAAGCAGCGCTGGCTGTTTTTTCAGGAGGTGACAGAGAGCCTGCAGCTTCTGGAAAAGGAGATGACCTGGCTGCGCACGCCGCTTCCGGAAGCGCTGCGGAGCGCGGCGGCTCACGGGACGACTGCTTTTTCTTCCATGCTTATATCCTGCGCGGAGCAGGTGGCTGCCCGGGACCGGCGTTCTTTTGGCGAAATCTGGCGGGAATGCGCCGCAAAGGAAATACCGGCCGGATTCCTTCAGGAGGCAGAATATCAGGCATTGCTGGATGTAGAAGAAGCTCTGTGCGGAGCAGACCTGGTTTTGCAGAGAACCCATCTTCAAAGGCAGCAGCAGCGCTTTGAGGATCTGGCAGAGCGGGCGAAGGAGGAATGGCAGCAGAAAGGGACACTCTGCCGCAGACTTTCAGCGGCGGCGGGAGCTTCTCTTGTTATCCTGTTACTTTAAACGAAGCCGGCCGCAATCCTGGTGGATTCAGACGAGGGATGGAAGGTGAACCATGAGCATTAATCTGATTTTTAAGATCGCGGCAGTCGGGATCCTGGTTTCGGTTCTTAGCCAGGTGCTGAAGCAGAGCGGCCGGGAGGAGCATGCGTTTCTGACAAGTCTGGCCGGCCTGCTTCTGGTTTTATTCTGGCTGGTGCCTTATATCAGCCAATTGTTCGAGACGGTGAAATCTCTGTTTTCGCTTTGACCTGGTATAAAGTATTCCAGGAAGGAGAGCTTGCCCATGAATATGATCAAAATAGCCTGCCTTGGAGTGGCTGCCGTGATGCTCGCCCTTTTTCTCAAAGAGACGAAAGGACCTTTTTCGCAGCTGATCAGCCTGTCCGCCTGCCTGCTGATCATTTTCTACAGTGTCTCCAGACTGACCTCTGTTTTTGAATTGCTGGAGACATTGAGCGGCTATGTCTCTGATCAGAAGAGCTATTATAAGATTTTGCTTAAAATCACCGGAATTACCTACATCGCTGATTTTTCTGCCAACCTCTGCAGAGATGCCGGATATGGGGCAATTGCGGGTCAGATCGAGATTTTTGGGAAAATATCCATTCTGGCAATCAGCTCGCCGATCATTCTGGCATTGATGGAAACTGTGTACGCTTTTCTATAGCGGGGAAGGAAAAATCCAGGCTGAAATAGTGCATGCATGGAATGTAAAAGAATGCGGCCAGAGCATTTGCAGCGCAGGATGCAGCTTTAACCGGAAAAATAACGTAGTATCGGGAAAAGGTGCAGGAAAGTCATAAGCAACAGTGAGGGTGCAGATGCGGACAAAAACAGCCGTTGCGGCATTTCTGGTAACAATAGCAGTCCTGTCGGTGTGGGCGTTTGTGCCGGTCAGGGTACGCTGCGAGGCAGCAAAGGAGGTGGAAACCGATGAGAGCTCCGCCCTTCTTATGGAAGAAATCGAAGGCTATCTGGATATTGCTGAGCTCGAGGAAAGCCTGTCCGAGCTGCTGCAGACGGATGATTTTTCTTTCTGGGATACGGTAAAAAAGCTGATTGCCGGGGAAATACCGCTTAGCCTGGATCTGATCACAGATACCCTGTCCTCAGTGTTTCTGGACGAGCTTTTGCAGCAGAAAAAGCTGATCTGGCAGATTTTGCTGATCGCCATTGCCTCCGCGGTCTTTTCCAATTTCGTGCGGATATTTGACAGCCATCAGATTTCGGATGTCAGCTTTTATATGACCTATCTGATGCTTTCTGCTCTCCTGATGCGCTCTTTTCTGTCACTGGAAAATCTTGTGTCGGATGCCTGCAGCACCATGTTCACATTTATGGAAATATTGCTGCCCTCCTATCTCATCACAGTGGTTCTAAGCGCAGGAACGGTAACCGCGATTGGATTTTACCAGGTGTCGCTTTTGGCGATCGGCCTTCTGGAGACGGTGATCGGCAGGCTGATTCTGCCAGCCATCCGTGCCTATATCCTGATCCTGATTCTGAACCAGCTCTCCAGAGAGGATTATTTTTCCGGAATTGCCGGCCTTCTGGAGACCGTGATTACCTGGAGCGTGAAAACGGTGCTGGGAATCGTGGTGGGCCTGGGGGCTGTCCAATGCCTGGTCGCTCCTGCAGTGGATTCCCTGAAAAGTACGGCGCTTGGCCGGGCAATCGCCATGATACCGGGCGTGGGCACGATCCTTGGCGCAGCGGTCCAGACAGTGGCAGGCTCTGCTGTTGTGATTAAAAATGCGGTCGGTGTGGCGGGAATCCTTGCTCTTGCGGTGATCTGTCTGACCCCTCTGGCCAGACTTGCCGCCTGTGTTTTGCTGTTCCGTGCCCTGCGCGCGGTCGTCTGGCCGGTCTGTGAAAAACGCCTGACCGATGGAATCGAGAGCGTCTGCCGGGGAAGTGTCCTTTTGCTCCGCGTCCTTTCGTCTTCCTTTGCGATTTTTGCTGTGCTGCTGGCAATGATTACTGCTTCAGTCAGGAGCGGATGATACCTTGCGAGTGCGCTGATCGTCCTTTGGACGAGAAATTCGCATACCGGAACGAAGTGGAGAACGCTTCCACAGCGCTGCCCAAACGCGAAGGGAGGATCCTGCCTTGACTCAATGGATAAAAACTATTTCAGCGAGCATTTGCATTATGACGATTCTGATTCATCTGATTCCGGATGGCCGCTTTGCGAAGTATGTCCGTTTTTACGCGGGTCTCCTGATTTTTTTTATGATCATGATGCCGGTTCTTAAGCTTCTGGGAACGGAGGGGGAGCTGGAACGTTATCTGCAGCTGGAATTTCTCAAAGAAGATTATTACGATCTGGAAACTGCCGCGGAAGGCCTCGCAGATCTGAAAAATGATCAGATCCTGGAAGCATTTCAGGAGGAGCTTATGCGGCAGATTTCGGAGGTGGCCGAGGCGTATGGACTGCAGATGGTTTCCGCAGAAATCGTTTTCGGGGAAGACGGCTACTCGATCGAGGCTGTTTCTCTGGAGGCAGAAGCCGCAGACGAAAAGACAGAAGAGGAAATTGCCGATGCGGCAGCCGGGGCCAGGGGCGAGATCGCCGGACTTTATCTGATATCGACTGTAAACATAAATGTGATTGATTGAAAGGTGGCTGTCGGAAAAGCGGCGGACATTTCGGATGATTCTGTGCTTTACACCTGTATTGCGTGATGAAAAGCATTTTGCATAACACTCCGGAAGCTTGCGATGCCACCCGGCGAGGGGCATAACCCGGCGGGGGCTAAACGGATAGGATATCCACTGGATGTCCAGAGCCCTTCCGATAAATTATATTTAAAAAATTGCAGAAAGGCAGCAGGTTTATGATGCAGTGGATTGCAAAAATAAAAAATGCAAAAAAAGACCAGATGCTGATCCTTTTGTTGTTCGGAATATTGCTGGTGGTCATTGCCTGGCCGACGGGTACGGACAGTTCGGATAACCGCGCCGCTGATGAAAGTACGGAGACGGTGCAGGTCGTTTCTGAAGCCTTTTCCGGCGCAGAAGATTCGGATGACGCGGCACGCCTGGAGGCGCGCCTTGAAGAGATCCTGAGCCAGGTGGAAGGAGTGGGGGAGGTCCGGGCGATGATTACGCTGCAGTCGGATGGAAAGAAGGTGGTGGAGAAGGACACGGAGCAGTCACAGTCAAAAGAAGAAAGTACACAGTCAGAAGAGTCCTCACTCTCGGAACAGTCCTCCGGGAGTGAAACGACGATTTACGAGAAGGATTCGTCTGGAAACGAAACGCCCTTTGTGACTGAAGAGCTTTCTCCGGAGATTCTCGGAGTGCTGGTGATTGCCCAGGGGGCGGGGAGCGCTGCTATAGAGGCAGAGATTACGGAGGCTGTGATGGCATTATTCGGAATTGAGGCGCATAAAATCAAAGTAATGAAGATGGAATGAGGAGGCAGGATCAGGTGAAAAAGCTATTTCGAAAAAACCAGCTGATCATTACGGCACTGGCAGTCATGATTGCGATTGCCGGGTACCTGAATTACTCCGGACGGGTTCTCGAAGAGAGCGCGGACGCGGTCAGCACCGATGAAAATACGGTGCTGCTGACAGATGAGGTGGCAGATAATACTTATGTGGACACTTACACGGATATTGTAAGCCTGGACGGGGACGGAGAGGAGGAAGCCTCGGCAGGGACAGACACGGAGGATTCTGGCGCGGCGATCGGGGAGGCGGTGCTGGCGAGCACAGGGGTCAGCCAGTTAAGCGAGATTCTTGCGGCAGCGAAGCTGAACCGGGAGCAGGTGCGCTCGAAGAGTAAGGAGGAGCTGCAGGAAATCCTGGACAGTACGGATATTGAAGAAGAACAGAAGGAGGAAGCCGTCGCGGCCATGACAACTCTGACATTGAATGCGGAGAAAGAGGCTGCTGCGGAGCTTCTTCTGGAGGCCAGCGGGTATGCGGACTGTGTGGTGAGCATCACGGATGATATGGCGGACGTGGTCGTCAACGCGGCTTCCCTGACGGAAGCGCAGCGGGCACAGATCGAGGACATTGTGAAACGCAAGACCGAGGTGGCCGGTGAAAATATCGTGATCACGCCGGCGGCAGCTGTCACATCGTCGGATACGGATACTTTGGCTGCAGATACAGCAGATGAAGAACCGGATGACACGGATTAAACGGCCGCCGATGGCGAAAAAGCCCCGGCCTTAACCGGATAACCGGCAGGCCAGGGCATTCTGATGGAGAGGCTGCAGAATCCTGTTTCAGACGCCGGAATAAGCGCCTCTCATTGTAAATTGTGAAGCCTGATGGTCAGATGCGCACTACGCCGCTCTTTGTGATAGCCGGAAGATCAGATGCGCGCCACGCCGCTCTTTCTGGCGGCGTCTGCCGCCGCCTTTGCGACAGCATCCTTCACGCGCGGATCAAAGGCAGCCGGGAGGATGTAATCCGCATTCAGCTCCTCGTCGCTCACCAGAGATGCAAGGGCATATGCGGCAGCGACCTTCATCTCGTCATTGATATCAGAAGCCCGCACGTCCAGGGCACCGCGGAACATGCCCGGGAAGCACAGGACGTTGTTGACCTGGTTCGGGAAATCGGAGCGTCCCGTGGATACGACTGCGGCTCCGGCAGCCTTTGCTTCGTCCGGGAAAATCTCCGGAGTCGGGTTCGCGCAGGCAAAAATAATCGGATCCTTTGCCATTGTGCGCACCATGTCTGCAGTCAGAGTGCCGGGAGCCGATACGCCGATAAAGACATCCGCGTCCCGGATGACATCCGCGAGAGTGCCCTTTTCCCGGCGGAAGTTGGTGATTTTTGCCATTTCCTCCTTAATCGGGTTCAGACCGTCGCGGCCCTCATAGATCGCGCCCTTCCGGTCAGTCATAATGACATTTTTCAGCCCCATCGACAGCAGCAGGCGGATGATGGCGATACCGGCTGCTCCGGCACCGGAGGTGACAATTTTGACATCCTCCAGCTTTTTGCCGACCAGCTTCAGCGCATTGATCAGCCCGGCCAGAGTGATGACTGCGGTACCGTGCTGGTCGTCATGAAAAATCGGGATATCACAGCGCTCCTTCAGCTTTTTTTCAATCTCAAAGCACCTGGGAGCGGAGATGTCCTCCAGATTTACTCCGCCGAAGCTTCCGGCGAGCAGCGCGACCGTATTGACGATCTCATCGACATCCTTGCTGCGCACGCACAGGGGAATGGCATCCACATCGCCGAACGCTTTAAACAGGACACATTTGCCCTCCATGACCGGCATGCCGGCCTCCGGACCGATGTCGCCCAGTCCCAGCACAGCCGTGCCGTCCGTCACGACCGCTACCGTATTCCAGCGGCGGGTCAGCTCATAGCTTTTATCAATATCCTTCTGAATTTCCAGACACGGCTGGGCAACCCCGGGCGTGTAGGCAAGGCTGAGCGCATCCTTCGAGTCGACGGCCGCGCGCGCGGTGATTTCAATTTTGCCTTTCAGATCATAATGCATTTTTAAAGATTCTTTTGCGTAATCCATGGTGTATACTCCTCATTTTTTGATGAAATCATGCAGGACTTTTCAGGCTCCTGACTGGTGAAATAGTGTGATTTTACCGGCCGCGTATACCAAGAAGCAAATAGGGCGCATTTGCCGGAGCGCAGCCTGTAACATCATAGCATCAGATGAAGACAATTACCAGAGCGAATTAAAAAAATTATGCCACCTGAGCCAGAATTTTGCCTATAAAAAAATATCGGGATGGTGGAAACACTTTGTGTTAAGAAAATGCACGCTATAGATGATTTTCGAAGCGCTTTCATATGGTAAGGAACAGGCAGAATCAAATATTAAAATTTATTGAAAAATCGTTACAAAAACATTTCTAATATTTGACAGCTATAGGAAGTCTATGGTAAAATATCAATCAAATATCTGCAGACCACGGGATTTTCATAAGGATGAGGAGAAGTGAGAATATGGAAGGAACGAGGAAAAGATTTTTGCTGTTTGCCATGCTTTTTACCCTTCTGATTGGCGCGGGAAGTGTAAAAGCATCTGCGGCGACGGTCAATGTGGTGAAAACTGCGACGGTCGTTTCGGGCGGCAAGTGGGTGACGAAAACGACCGGACGGAAATATAAATACGAGGACGGCACCTATGCGAAAAACGTCTGGCTGAATCTGAACGGAGGGATTTATTACTTTGATTCCAGGGGAATCTGCCAGACGGGATGGTTTACATATAATGATAACTACTATTACGCGAGCAGCACCGGCAAGCTTTATGTGAGCAAATGGAAGACGACAAAGAATTACAAATACTACCTCCGGGCCAACGGCACCAGAGGTACCAGCCAGTGGCTTAAAATCAAGGGAAAGTATTATTATTTTAACGCAAAGGGCCGCCTGGTCACCAGCTCTGTGTTTGCGGTAAATGGGAAATACTATTGTGTGGACGGAAATGGCGTGCGTGTGACAAGCTCTCTGGTGAAAAAGAATGGGAAGACCTATTACTATGGCGAGGACGGCGTGCGTCTGCAAAGCAGCTGGCTGACACTTAACGGAAAGAAATATTATTTTAATTCCAGCGGTGTGCGCGTAGAGGGAACGCTGAAAAAAATCAGCGGGAAATATTACTATTTTAAGTCGAATGGTGCACTCCTTAAGAGCAGCTGGAAGACGATCAGCGGTAAGACCTACTATTTCAACTCCAGCGGTGTGCGCGTACAGAGCAAATGGAAGAAGATCAGCGGGAATTATTATTATTTCGACAGCAACGGCGTTATGCTGACCAGCCAGTGGGTCGGGGATTATTACGTGGATGAAAACGGCGTCCGGCTGACGGATTGTGTGGTTGACGGCTACAAGCTGGATTCCACCGGCAAGAAGGGAGAGTATACAGGGAAATATATCTTTGTCGGAGACTCCCGGATTGTCGGCATGGCGAGTGCGGTGTCTGATTCAAACACCATCTTTATCGGAAAGGTTGGCATGGGGCTTAGCTGGCTGAAGAGTACAGCGAGCAATACACTTGCCACCTACCTTAACAAGGATTCAACCGCGAAAGTGATTTTCGCATTTGGAGTAAATGACCTGTATAATATTTCTTCCTATATTACTTACTACAAAACGCTGATCGCCAAATATCCGGATACGGAATTCTACATGATGGCAGTAAATCCGGTCAACCAGACGACGGCGAAGAAATACGGATACAGCGTCACAAATACCCAGATCGCCGCATTTAATACAAAGCTGAAGTCGGCCTTTTCCTCCATTTATGTGGATACGTATACGTACCTGAACAAGAATGGTTTCGGTACCACGGATGGGATTCATTATACCTCCGCAACCTATAAGAAGATATACAGCTACGTCATTTCGGCAATCAGCTGAAAGAATGTGCCGAAATATGCATACGGTGATGCAGCAGCCCGGCCTGGATAACGCATGGATACGTGTGCTGCGGCTCAGGACTAGCATACTTGTGTGCGCGGGGAGCGGACTGACAGTTGAAACCTGGATTTATGATTCTTGTCCTTTGTCAGTTTGAGGCGGCACCAGAAATGGAAACAGTTCTTCATAAGATTCCAGCTCTGCGTCAGTAAGCGGCGGGGACGGGATCAGTCCTGTGCATTCCTGTGCGGAACACAGACTATCTGTATAGCAAGAATCTGATAACCTGGAGACAGCGATCTTTGGGTTTTCAGATTCTTTTTTTGTTTTCGCATTCCATTGATTCATATAGAAGATACATCTCTTTTCTATTCTGTTTTTGCTTTATGTCTTAGGAGCTTCTGTTTTTCTATTTTGTTTTTCAACAAAGACTGGAGCTTTTTTCGCGCCTTTCTATATCATAGCTTTCGGCTAAGAATTAGCTTTTCGTTTCTATTATCTTAGCTCCGGCTAAGAATTATATGTTTCCGGACATGGTGCAGGATATCTGGAACGTAAGATTTGTGAATCTTTTGCGAAGCCTTCTGCTGAGAGTATGCCCGGAAACGTTTTTTTTATGCACTGACAAATGAATGTTACAATTCACACCCTGACCGAATATACGATATTTCCTGTTCTGCAGGTGTGACAAGGTAACAATGAATTCTACGGATTTTCGAAAAATTACAAAAACTCTTGACTTTCTTATATTTATAAGTTAACATACTAGATAAATAAAAATACATAAAGAATGAATATGACAACATGAACTATCAACGAAAAAATAAAAGCATCAAATTTTTGACCAGATGAAAAAACTGAATTCAACTAAGGTGAATTCTGAAAAGGCGAATTCATCTAAGACAAACTCCGATAAGGTGACTTTTGCTAAGATGAGCTTTGAAAAGGTAAACTCTGAAAAGATGGGCTCTGAAAGGATGAGTTAAAAAGAGAATGGGGGATTTTTATGTACAGCAAAGTATACACCGCCGCATTAAACGGCGTACAGTGCCGGATCATTTCCGTGGAGACCGATGTGAGTGACGGCCTGCCTACCTTTTCGATGGTTGGCTATCTCGCCTCGGAGGTGAAGGAAGCACAGGAGCGTGTAAGGACAGCCCTGCGGAATTCGGGATATCCCATGCACCCCAAGCGGGTCATGGTCAATCTGGCGCCGGCCGATATCCGCAAGTCCGGCTCTGGATATGACCTTCCGATCGCGATCGCGCTGCTGATCGCACATCACTATCTGCCGTCAGAGGCCTTTGACAGCGTGTTTTTTGCCGGGGAGCTGGGACTGGACGGCAGCATCTGCAGGATTCCGGGTGTGCTGGGTATGGTCATGGAGGCGAAACGTGCAGGATTTACTTCCTGCATTATCCCGCAGGAAAATGCGCCGGAGGGCGGAGTGATTCAGGGGATTGCTGTCTATGGGGCATCCACACTGCGGGATGTGGTCAATCATCTGCTGAAGGCAAAGGAGCTTGCGCAGGTCACTATTAATATAGAAGAAAAACTTCAGAATCCGGCCCATGATGCAGCGGAAGACTTTGCAGATATCCGCGGACAGACCATGGCAAAACGCGCGGCGGAAATTGCTGCGGCCGGCATGCATAATCTGCTCCTGACCGGACAGCCGGGCGTCGGTAAGACCATGATAGCGCGGCGGATCCCGGGCATCCTGCCTCCGCTGCAGCCGGATGAGGCTCTCGAGGTTTCACATATTCACAGTGTGGCCGGAACTCTGCCGAAGGAGGGCATCCTGGTGAAACGGCCATTCCGTATGCCGCACCATACGATCACAGCCGCGGCGCTGGCAGGAGGCGGTGCGATCCCGCAGCCCGGCGAGATCAGCCTGGCACACAGGGGCGTGCTTTATCTGGATGAGCTTCCGGAATTTCAAAGAGAGGCGCTTGAGATTCTGCGTCAGCCCCTGGAGGAAGGAGAGGTGCGCATCTCGCGCAGCAGCGGGCAGTACATTTTTCCGGCAGATTTCATGCTGGTCGCGTCCCGAAATCCCTGTTACTGCGGCTATTATCCGGATCGGACGCGATGCACCTGCTCTGAGGGTGAGATACGCAGCTATCTGCACCGGATCAGCCGCCCGCTGCTGGACCGGATCGATCTGCACGCGGAGGTGCGCCCGATCACCTACCAGGAGCTCTCCGGCAGCAGTCAGGAGGAATCCAGCGCCCATATCCGCGGGCGCGTCCTGCGTGCGCAGAAGATTCAGAGCCTTCGCTATCAGGGAACCTCGATCCGTTTCAACAGCGGCCTCCCGGCCTCCCTGCTGGAAAAATACTGTGCGCTGGGTGCGGAGGAGGATCACTTCGTACAGCAGATTTACGAGACGAAAAAACTCACCGCCCGCGCCTGTCACCGGATGCTGCGCGTCGCCCGCACGATCGCAGACCTGGATGCTTCCGAGAAAATTGAGGTACGGCATTTAAGCGAGGCCGTGCGGTACCGGCCGTCGAAATTTCTGGAGTGAGGGATTTTGGGTGAAATTAAGTGCATGTTGAATTTTATGAGACTGAAAGTATTTGTGCGTTTATGATAATGTGGGATTTAAGGAGAGCGTGTGAGAAAAAATATAAATGTAATCAAGGATTTAAATGGTAATCAGATAGTGGTGATCAATGACATAAGATTTAGAGGTAAACGAAATATAGACTGGAAGGAAGTAGAACAATATTTAAGGCAATATATAGGAGAAGTCTTTAAAATTGCTAAGAGCGAAGAGATTATCTATATTGGTAGTGATTTACCTGACGAATATACAGGATCAAAATATACAGCACAGTTAAATGGTATGCAGGCAAAAGCTAAGGCGAATGCAGCGCAGGGAATTCCTGAAATGATAGAAATTGCATCGAATAAAAGATTCAAAAAGAATATGGAAAAGAAACATGGTATGAATGCAAAATTTGGATGGTATCGTTATGACTCCAGATTTGCCATTCCGGTTTTTGACAATGATGGAGAAGTATTACGATACAATGTAAGCCGCGCATTTAAAAATCGCTTCGCGATTGGCGCGGCCTTCGTCCATACTTGCTGCGCAAGTACGGACATGCAATGTATTTAAGGTAGAACTTGTAATAAGACATGCTGAGAATAAAAAGCTGTATTTGTACGATGTGGTAAACGTAAGAAAAGAAACGAGCACCCCGCTTGAGCAATAGCTGTACGGTAAAAACCCGCTTCTTTTCTTATAAAGGATTATAGCGCATAATAAGAATAAGTCAAGCAATTTTTTATAAATAAATTTATAAGAGGTGAATTGCATGGATGAATACTGGGAATGGTTTTGCAGCATTCCGGGCATCTACCGGACGCAGCGGGAGATCCTGCTGCACTGCTTTCATACGCCGGAGAAGCTGTGGAACGCCACGGGAGAGGAGCTGGTTTATCTGCGCGACCGCGGCTGCCGGTGGATACAGAAGGTGATGGAATACAGGAAGGTCTGTTCTCCAAAGCAGGCAGCAGAGGCACGCCGGGCAAAGAGGATCGAGTTTGTCAGTGCAGAGCGTGAGCATTATCCGCAGCGGCTTTCTCCTCTGCGGGATAAGCCTTATGGTCTGTTCTGGCGCGGGGAGCTCCCGCCGGAGGATGTCCGCACAGTGGCGATTGTGGGGGCAAGGGTATGCACACCGGGCGGGCGCACGGCTGCGGAGACGATTGCGCGGGAGGTCATCCGGGCCGGCGGAGTCGTCGTCAGCGGAGCGGCTTATGGGATTGACGGTGCGGCACAGTGGGCGGCTCTGGAGGAAGGGGGCAAAAGCTATGCGGTGCTTGGATGCGGCGTTGACCAGTGCTACCCGGCCTCCCATCGCCAGCTTTTTGAGCGGCTGGCCGGACAGGGCGGGCTGATATCCGAGTTCCCGCCGGGGACAAAGGCGATGCCCACGCATTTTCCGATGCGTAACCGCATCATCAGCGGACTTTCGGATGTTGTGGTCGTGGTGGAGGCGCGGAAAAAGAGCGGCTCCCTGATTACAGCAGAGTTTGCTTTGGATCAGGGACGGCAGGTTTACGCAGTCCCCGGACGTCCGGATGATGAATTAAGCTATGGCTGTAATGAACTCATTTCACAGGGGGCAGGACTTATATTATCTGTAGAAAAATTTGTGGAGTCGATTTTTCCGGAAAATAAGCAGAAGAAAAAGCATTTACCGGCTGACATAGCACTTGCACCTGCAGAAAAATTAGTGTATAGTAGTCTCGGCTTGCACGGGAAAAGCCTGTGGGAGCTGGAAGAAAACACGGCTCTGTCTTTGTCTGATTTAAGCGACAGCCTTCTTTCTCTTGAAATAAAGGGGCTGATCCGCGAGACGGAGCAAAATTTTTATGTAAAAGTGAAGTGAGGTTTTTATGTCAAAAAATCTGGTGATCGTCGAGTCACCTGCTAAAGTAAAGACAATCAAAAAGTTTTTAGGCTCCAATTATGAAGTGATGGCTTCCGGCGGTCATGTCCGGGATCTGCCGAAGAGCCAGATGGGCATCGACATTGAGCATGGATTTGAGCCGAAGTACATTACCATTCGCGGAAAGGGGGAGGTTCTTGCAGCACTCAGAAAAGCAGAGAAAAAAGCAGACAAAGTTTATCTGGCGACTGACCCTGACCGGGAGGGAGAGGCGATTTCCTGGCATTTGTCAGAGGCACTGAAGATTGATCCGAAAAAGCAGAAGAGGATTACCTTTAATGAGATTACGAAAAGCGCGGTGAAGGAGTCGTTAAAGCATCCCCGCGAAATCGATATGGATCTGGTGGATGCGCAGCAGACACGCCGGATTCTGGATCGCATGGTAGGCTATGAGATCAGCCCGCTTCTCTGGAAAAAGGTCAAGAGAGGCTTAAGTGCAGGCCGTGTCCAGTCGGTAGCTTTGCGTATTATCGGCGACCGGGAGGAGGAAATCGCCGCGTTTATCCCGGAGGAGTATTGGACACTGGATGTGGAGCTGTATGCCGGGGATGAAAAAAAACCGATCCTGGCAAAGCTCTCCGGCATTCCAGGCACGGATAAAAAGACGGTTTCCTCACGAGAGGAAATGGACGCGATCCTGAAAGCGCTCGAGGATGCGGATTATATTGTGGAAGAAGTGAAAAAAAGCGAGCGTACAAAAAAACCGCCGCTGCCCTTTACGACAAGTACCCTCCAGCAGGAGGCGGCGAATGCACTGAATTTTTCTACGCAGAAGACGATGCGCCTGGCGCAGCAGCTCTATGAAGGTGTTGATATCAAAGGAAGCGGCACGGTCGGCCTGATTACCTATCTCCGTACGGATTCTACGCGAATCTCGGAGGAGGCGAAGAATGCTGCCGGGGAATATATCAGTGAAAATTATGGAGCTGAGTATGTTTCCCTGGGGGAGAAGCAGACCGGAGCAAATGAGAAAAAAATTCAGGACGCGCATGAGGCCATTCGCCCATCCGATATTTCCCGGACGCCAGTCATGGTAAAAGAGTCCCTCAGCCGTGATTTGTTCCGCCTGTATCAGCTGATCTGGCGGCGGTTTACGGCCAGCTGCATGGCGCCGGCACGTTATGAGACAACGGCAGTCCGGATAGGGGCGGCCGGATATCGGTTTACGGTTTCTGCTTCCCGCCTTCTTTTTGACGGTTTCCGCAGTGTCTATACGGACAGTGAGGAGGAGAAAGAGGAAACTTGCGTTCTGCGGGGGAATCTGGAAAAGGGTATGCACCTGACAGCCGGTGAGACGGACGCCCGGCAGCATTTTACCCAGCCGCCTGCACATTATACGGAAGCTTCTCTTGTCCGCGAGCTTGAGGAGAAGGGCATCGGACGGCCGAGTACCTACGCGCCGACCATCACTACCATCATTGCCCGCAGGTATGTCGCGAAGGAAAATAAAAATCTGTATATGACGGAGCTCGGCGAGGTGGTAAATCATATTATGAAGGAAGCCTTCCCGGTGATCGTCGATGTGAATTTTACCGCTAATATGGAATCTCTGCTGGATTCCATCGGAGAGGGAAAGACCAAATGGAAGACCGTGGTGGAGAATTTTTATCCGGATCTGGATGAGGCTGTAAAGGCGGCTGAAGTAAATCTGGAAAAGGTCACGATCGAGGATGAGGTTTCTGATGTGGTCTGCGAAGAATGCGGCCGCAATATGGTCATCAAATACGGACCGCATGGGAAATTCCTTGCCTGTCCAGGCTTCCCGGACTGTCGCAATACAAAGCCGTTTCTGGAAAAGATCGGTGTGCCCTGTCCGCTCTGCGGGAAGGATGTCGTGATCAGAAAGACCAAAAAGGGCCGCCGCTACTTTGGCTGCGAAGGGGCTCCTGCGTGTGAATTCATGTCCTGGGCAAAGCCTTCTGCAAAACATTGTCCGCAGTGCGGGGGCTATATGGTGGAGAAAGGAAACCGCCTGGTATGTGAAGACAAAGACTGTGGTTATGTCTGTGCCCGCGATGCCGAAGAATGAGCTGACTGAAGCACCCAAAACGCTAAAAGCACCAAAAACGCCAGAAGCACCAAAAACGCCAGAAGCACCAA
>JAJQFO010000267.1 GCA_021201095.1 Lachnospiraceae bacterium | reverse complement strand
CCCTGCTTCCATCTGACCGACATCCACGGAGTTAATTCCGCCTCGCACGACCTCTGAGACATAAGCCGCGGAGTTTAGTCCCATAGTGATACAGCAGACCGCGATCTTATTTGGAAAGCCCGCCATGATCACAAACGCCATAATCAAAAGCTGCACAACCAGCGGTACGCCGCGCATCACCGAGACGTACAGCGCCAGTACCTTATCCACCAGCCAGTAAGCCCAGTAGAAGAGTTTTTTGTACCAGGTCACCGCACGGTTTTTTTTCATCTGCGTAAACCCATAACGAATCATCGCAATCAGTATTCCCAGTACCATGCCGACTACGATCGAAATCAGGGTAATCGTAATCGTGTTTTTAAATCCTTTCAGAAAAACTTTATAACGGTCATCCCGTATAAAGGTCTTTTCAAAATCACTCTGGAAGCTCTCTATCCAACTCATATGTTTTTCCTCTCTATAAGAACCGTAGGAATCCGGCGTTTCTGTGTCAGATTCTGAAACCGTGACCATGCAGGGGAGCTTCTCACCCTGTACGTCGCACTGACGAAAACACGGCGGCACATTTTCCCCTGTGCCGCCGCATTGCACTTCGTATCTTTTATTCAATTCAAGTGTGGGACGCATCACAGCGTCAGTAGCAATTACTCCGTCGCCGCTTCTGTCGCTTCCTCAGAAACCGCTTCGGTTTCACTTTCCTCGTCTTCCAGAGCGGATGCTATCTCCGAATACTCCAGAATATATTCATCAATCGTGCCATCCTCCTTCAACGGATCGATGATTTCATTGATCGCCTCAATCAGTTCGGTCTCACCCTTTGCCGCGGCAATCGCATATTCTTCCTGTGTGGAAGTCCCATCCGCATAAACTGCCTCAAAGCACTTCAGGCCTTCATTTACTACGCAAAGATTCTCAGCCAGAAGCTTGTCACATACGATTGCCTGCACATCCCCGGCATTCAGGCCCAGAGCGGCAACCGTCAGATCCTTGTACTGCAGAACAGACGCGCCTGTACCTGCAAGAACACCCATGTCCACTTCATCGGAAGCCAGGAAATCACCGGTCGTTCCAAGATGTACGCCGATGGCATATCCAGCCAGATCCTCAATTGTCTCTACATTGTCATCATCCTCACGAACCACAATGTACTGGCTGGATTCACAGTAAGTATCTGAAAACTCCATTGCCTCCGCACGGTCCTCTGTCACGGTAATCGCCGCAATCGCGATATCTGCCTCGCCATTCTCCAAATACAGAGACAGGGAGTCAAATGCCACATTAATCACCTCGAGCTCCACGCCCAGTCCGTCCGCGATATCCTGCGCAATCGCCACATCCACACCAATGACATTCTCGCCCTCCATGAACTCGAACGGCGGCCACGCAGCGTCGGTAGCCATAACAATCTTGCCATCCTCCAGAATCCGGTCAAGTGCGCTCTGATCATCCGCCAGAGAGGTGCAGCCGCACGCCAGGCTCAGAGCCATCGCAAGGGACAGGCAGCAGGAAACAGCTTTCTTCATAATAATCTCCTCCTTTAATTGTCTTGCATCTTTTTATGCAAAATTATTCAAATTTGATTTTAGCCCCATACCTGCGAAAAATCAACCTTTTTCGTCCAATTTCATCTCTTTTTTCATACATCCTTATAGGTGCTCTACTCATTGCGCCAAAGCCAATGGGATTGCTGTCGACTTATTTCAATCGCCATTAATGCCCTTCCATCGCCTTCAACGCCTCCATGTATCCCTCTATCCGTCCGCGCATCTCGGGGGAAAGGCTCCTGTATTGCTCGATCAATGTCCCGAGTTCTGTATCTTTTCCAATGATATAATAGTCCGACTTCCGGCTGCGGCCATCGGAATGGTCTACGCCTGAAAGCAGCTCTTCCGGAGTGACTTCCAGAGTCTCACAGATGATCAGTATTTTTTCTGAAACGGGATTGGTCTTTTTCCGTTTCCAGTCGCTGATCGCGCTCTGTGCGATACCTGTTTTCTCAGAAAACTCCTTTTGGGACATCCCACGTTTTTCCAATAATTCAAAAATTCTTTCACTGATAATCATATCGGCCGCCGCTCCTGTCTTTTACTTTTGCCAAGTCAATAATCTTTATTCGTTAAAACGAATTATAGCTCATATGTTCGAATGTGTCAACTACATTTTCCCATCATTAATAATTTATCGTGTATTCCCATGTGTCCAGATTTACCTGCGCTTCATGTTCTCCCTCATTCAGCGTCACAAGTGCCGTATTATCAACTATTTCGATATAGGAAGCCCAATAGTACTCTGTGCCAAAGCTGTCAATCTCGCACAGGGTCGTTCCATCATAAGAGACGGCGAAAAAGTCTGGACCGTAAAACCCTGTCAGACAGATCCCGGCATCTGAAAATGCCGATTTTCCGCTTCCTCCAAACTCACTATTTTCCCAAAGAATTTCACCTGTCTCCGCCTCAAGAGCGACTACCGTTCCGCCTTCCACATAATAATAGCAGTCATTTCTCTGTCCGATCTCATAAACACGGCTGAGCTCCGTTGGTTCATAAGCACCCGTCTCATATTCCCAGAGATATTCTCCCTCTGCGTCATACGCGTAAATATCCGCAAATACATAGGTCTGATCTGAATCCAGTTCTCCCTCAACAAAAATAAAATAATAGTCGGGATCATCTGCCATATCACTGCTGTCCTCGCCCAGAAGTTCGTTTCCTCTGGTCAGAGTTTCCTCAAGCAGAAAGAGCTCGTAGTCATCATCTTCGACCACGTAATCTACGAGCAGTCTGAATACCAGTTCCGTTTCCGAATCGCCGGATGTTGTCCCGGTGAATCCATAGTAATCATCATCGTCAAACAGGTCATAGGCAATGTCTAATTCCATTTCAACCGGAGAGAATGTCAGTCCATATTTTGAGAAAAACTCTGTCTTTATCGTACTGGATGTCCCGTTCCATTCCTGCAGGTCGGTATAAGAACCTTCCCAATAGCCGAGATCACACCACTCCGGGTCATAATACATCGTCGTCTTCGTATTTACCCCGTCTTCAAACTCATAGGCAAATCCCGTTTCCACGCTGCTTCCAACTTCACCATTCTCCAGGCTGCAGACATATTGAAGAGCTCCGTTTCGGTATTCCAGTACCCAGGTCGCCGCGTACCCGCCGTCCGCAAGAACCCCCTGGTCATAATACTCGCATACCAGATAATATCCGCTCTCCACCTGAACAAAATGGATCGTTGCATAAACCTGACTGCTCTCCTTCCAGATCAGTGACACATACTGATGAGTAAAGGATGTCTCATCGTTTTTGCTGAAACCATATGGTTCAAACCACATACTGTCCGACAGAATTACAGTCTCATTTTCCAACTCATAGACCTCTGTCAGTATTTTATAATAGCTGTCGCCGTTGAACATCCAGTCATCCGTTCTGCAGACCAGAAGCTCCTGCGTTCCATCCGCATCAAGATCCAGAATCTCCGCGGAGAGGATCCCCGAAGTCTGAAGCCAGTACGGGATATCATAATTCATCACCGTACCTCTCAGTCCTGATTCGAAAATACCATAGGTGCTGATCAGCTCATTCAGCTTTGCCTGCAGCGCTTCTTCTGATGCGCTGACTTCTTCACTTCCGGCCGACTCAATCAGGCCGGTATTTTCCTCCTCTCCGTCAGCATCACTGCCACCTGCTCCCTGATAACAGCTGCTCCATTCCTGATCCGTATAATCAACGAGTATCTGTTCATATGTATAAGGGCTCTCCGTATCCTCTGTAAGAATCGCATAGCGGAAAACGCGGGTCAGATTCTCACTGTCCAGAAAGATGCTCTCTGACATCTGAGGCCAGAGCCTGTTGGTATCACTGTCTGATATCAGATCTGTATTGACCGTAAGGCCATAGAGTCCAGCGACATAATTCATCGCTTCCGTATAGCTGCCGAATACAGAGCCGGAACCGGAATCTGTATAAACATCCGAGGGAATACTGGAATACAGCGTCCTTTCACTCACCAGCGATCCGTTTTCATACACATACTCTTCATACTCAAATCCTCCGGACGCCGCGCCTCCCTGTACATAGCTGTAAATATCTTCAAAGGAAGTCCCATCATAGCCAAATATCTCATATTCCTCTTCCACCAGATAGGAAGCGCTCATGCTGATCTCTAAAGCATACCACGTATTTCCCCATGTGCAGTCCTCAAAAAGAATATAAGAAGATGAGTCTTCGTTTTCGATCAGGCTGATATTCCATCCGCACTTCCACCAGTCAGACTGATACACACTGTCAAGGTACCTGCTGTCTGAAAGCTGTACTTCCCCGTCTTCCTCCTCGTAAACGAGAGCATATAAATCCAGCCCTTCTTCAGCCTCGTCCTCCAGAAGGAACACAAGACACTCTTCTTTCCCATCTCCGTCCAGATCCGTAACAGCCGCTGACAGGATACCACTCTGCAGCCACTGGCCGGAATACTCTTCACAGGCTGACATTTGTGTCGTCTGGCCGCTGCCGGAAAGACCGTATTCCGGAATCAGTACCTCGCCGATATACTGATAGAACAGATCCGACATTTCTCCGGTCTGGCCGGACGCTTCAGGCACTTCACTTGCTGCAAAAGTCAGGCAAAACACTACTGCTATTATTGTCATCTGAATTCTACGCTTTTTTAACATCCTATCTCCTCTGCTTTCTCTTTCCTGCTAATATTATCTGTCTCCCTGTTTTCTGCTTTTCAATCGATATTCTACCCGAATCAGATACAGAATTCAACCTGTGACCGAAACCAGACGGCGTAAATTTACTGTAGGAATCGTAGTGGCAGATACTGCCTGAAATGTTTCTTAGAAGTGCCTGCTCCCGTGTATTTTTAAGCTGCGACGATTTGAGGCGAGAATTCCGGCCACTCGATTGTGATGATGCGAGGATAAGTTCTTTATAAACAACAAGGTTCGCTCAATCATAC
>JAJQFO010000260.1 GCA_021201095.1 Lachnospiraceae bacterium | reverse complement strand
CACAAAATACTCAACCGCGTTTTCAGGGAAAAACTCCTTGAACTCCGAATAGAGCTGGGCCGCGAGCGTCTTATTGTGCGCAATGACCAAAGTCGGCTTCTGCAGCTGCTCGATCACATTCGCCATCGTAAACGTCTTCCCTGAGCCCGTCACACCCAGCAAAGTCTCGAATTGATTGCCTTCTTTGAACCCCTGGACGAGTTCTTTAATCGCCTGAGGCTGGTCGCCGGTGGGCTGGTATTCACTGTGAAGCTTAAAAGGTTTTTGTTCAAGTTGCACAAAAGCCACCTCCTGATTCCGTAGCAAAAAAAGGTCTTCTATAAGGCAGAAATTCGTAACCATGCGTTTTCAAAAATCGTCATTTTGGGCCTCGTTACGAATACAGGTCACTAAACCCGGATTTTCCGACTCCGCAACACCCAGTAAAACCAGGCGGACTGGATAACACAGCAGGTCACTAAGCGGACGGCTCAAATCTTTCAGCAGTATACCACATCCTTTCAAAAAAGTATAGCCGCTTTTTCGAATATTTGTTCGATTCAGCGACTATCACTTAAATTTGCCTTATGTATGATTTATTCCTGAAATGTAACTACGCGCTCAGGTATTCCTCTATATCTATTACGATCTCATCACATTCCTGCTGTTCCTTGTTTTCCTGCTCTCCTTTCCCCGGCATTACCTCATCCACAAACGACTGCATTTCACCAACACAATCCGCAATAATGTTCTGATTGTCTCCATAGACATCCATGGTGATAATTTCCTTCGCATGTCCCATCAATTTAGAAACCGCTTTCGGATTGAAATCATTTTTCAGCAGGAGCGTACAGAAGGTACTTCTCAGATCATGCCAGCGAATATCCGGCAGGTCGTTTTCTTTTAACAGTTTTTTATAGTAAGGCCAATAATAGCATTTACTTCTCGGCCTGCCATAACTGGAGCAACAGATATAATCCAGATCCTGAAATTCTTCACCCCGGCGGTTTTTCTGCTTCTCATACTGCTTGCGCTGTTCCAGAATTGCTTCAAACACATAATCGGGTATTGGCAGCTCCCGATAGCTGGATTCTGTTTTCAAACGAATCTCCTGCTTCGTCAGCGTCTTAGGCGCATAATCCTCTTTCTTTGCACCCTTTTTCTTGCCGAGCTGCCGTTGTACCTTCAGAGTCCGGTTAATATAATCAACATCTGAATATTTTACGCCGTTGATCTCACACCGTCTCAACCCCATCAGCACATTAAAGCACACCTGCATATGAATTGGCGTATCTTTACTGGCTTCCAGCAGTACGAGAATCTGATCCATAGTCAGCGTTTTCTGCGTATCAATATTCCTTGTATGGAATTCGGTAACGACAGATTTCTTCGCTTTCTTTGGCAGTCCGACGCCGACCGCCGGATTCTCTGCGATTACCTTTTTATCCACTGCAAAACGCATGGCTATATTTAAAATAGTTTTCGACAGCCGCGTTACCGCAATGGAATATTCTGCCTTTTTGTTATAGTATTTCTGGATGTCTCCGCGGTTTAAATCCACCATTTTTTTATTTCCGAGTTCTGGAATAATGTGATTGCGTACATTGAGCGAGAAAGTCTCATATGTATCACTGCTCTCCGTTCGTTTCCCGATGTCCTCTATCAGCCAGAATTCCATATATTCTTTCACCGTAACATTTGAATATACAATATACGTTCCTGAATACAGTTCTCCAATTGTTCTGTCCCTTGCCGCGCCCGCCTCTTTTTCTGTAGCGAAACCCGATTTTTGCTGCACCACTCTTGAGCCATCCATATAAATTAAGAGAAACGCGATATCCATATTTCCTCTTGATAGGAAGCACAGCGGAAACCTCGTAATCAATATACTGCTGCAGATTCATGTCAAGCTTCATCCTCATCCCTCCTGTTCTACCGGCACAAATGCGTCATTCATAAACGCCAGAATATTTTCATTATCATCCATCACATCACAATAGTACTCAAATGTTGTATGTACAGAACCATGTCCTAGCATCGCAGATATCTTCACAATAGGAACCTTCATCTCAATCAAAATGGTAGCATACATATGCCGAAGACCATGTACAGTCACATGCGGCAGGCCATTTTTGCTGCAAAGTCTTGTCAGCGTCTCGTTCATAGATACCATTCCGTGGGGTTTTCCATCCTCCTGGCAACTGACATAATCATGATCCTGATAATTCGCCGCATACCTGATTTTGTCAGCTTCCACCTTTTTTCTCCGATTTTCTACTTCTTTCATAACTGCATCAGGTACCCGCAAGGTTCTAAAACTATTCTGCGTCTTAGGATCGCGTTCTACAAGACCATATGCTTCGATTTTACTGCTTCCTTTTTTCAGTTTCGGATCGGATACCAACTGACGCTTTATCGATACAGTATTCTGATCAAAATCGAAATCTGAAAATTTTAATCCCAGTATTTCGCCTTTTCTCAGTCCGCAAAACAGTCCCAAAAGGATCTCCAGATACCAGTTGCTTTTGGATGCAGCAGACAATAGTTTTTTGATCTGTGATTTATGCAGGATCGTAATCGTAGGCTTCGCCCTTTTGTATGGTTTTGTAGCTGTCACAGGATTCCTTTTGATATATCCTGCCGTTACAGCTTCTTTTAACGCAAGATTTAAAACTTCCCTGCCCTTATTTCCCGCTGATCTGCTGATTTGCGCCACATTCTGTAACAAAGCATCCAGATACTCCGCATTCAGATATTTCAGCTTTACATCGTGTTCCACACACGGAAGAATCAGATCATACACCGCATATGCCATAACCATATATGTGGTTGACTCTACACGTTGAGAAAAGACATCCTCCAGCCAGTAAATCAGATAATCCTTCAACGATACATCCTGATTAACCTGATTGGACAGTTGCCACGCCCGATATGCATTTTTAAACTCTTTTTCACATCGCTCGTAGCTTTTGTCCGCTTCCTCACGGGTCTTAAAACCACCTTTTTTACCGTATTTGATCGTTCCATTCTCCTGAAGCGTCTTCGTTCGATGATACCAGGAAGATTTTTCATAGAATGATTTGCCTTTTTCAGAATTCTGTTCTTTCAATTATGTCACCCTTCCTCACTGTATCCATCCAGCCAGTTATCAAAAGATTGTTTGGGTACCCTGAACAGCTTTCCAATCTTGATTACCCGAAATGGCTCCTGCTTCTCGTATACCTCTTCAAGAAAAGTATATGTTGTGCTTCTGCCAATTCCCAGCAGTTTCTGGATTTCCTCTGCCTGATAAACCTTCTTCTCCGTTTCCGAAATATTTATTTCAGTCACCTCCCGTCGAAGGCGTCCTTCATGGTGTTATCATAACCATTCGAATGCCTTTTGTCCACGATGTCGATTTGCCTCAGGCGAAATCAAATCATCTTTGTTATTTGCTAAAGTATTATTTTTATTTGCGCTTGTGGTTCGATACCGTCATTATTTTTCTTAAGAATACTTCAAATATTATTTTCAAATCGAGCAGGAAACGGCCAGTCGTAATCCTGCTCGATGTTTAAAAATGAGAGAGGCCATTTCGATTCCATTTGTCCTCGACACCCCGAATCGTTTTCCTGTATCAGGAAGGGAATAATAACCTGTCGAAATGCATACTTCCGACCATAACCCAAAAGCCTCACAGCGATCAGGCTCCGGCAGTTCATAGGGATGCCGGCTACAGATGTTTCACCATCTGCAAATGTATCTCACTCCATACGGATCATCGCATCACTGGTCTGCCGACCAATTTCAGGACAGTGCTTTTTCGCAGACTCTGGTAGTTTTGAGTATCCAGACAAAAATCTATAGCGACATCTTCCTTGTGCTCCCCGCATGGTATGTCATGTCAGTTATTACTGAACGTATGAAACTGTCAATGTGCATATATTGCGTATAATCCTCCGCCCATATATTTTCTACAGACAGTGGAATGGCAACCTTACCGTTATGAAATCTTGAATTTCAAAGTCTTAGTGATCAGTTTTGCTTCCAGTCTGCGCCGCAGTGTCTCGTCAACGCAGTAATGAATGCGACCATACTGGTCATACGTCTTTGTAGTGGATAATTTGATTATGTACCCTTCATAATGTTCCAGAACCTCACCGAGCGCTGTTATATCGCCCGATGTTGCTGCCTTGATCGTGCTAAACGGCAATAAGTCCTTTCTCTCTTTGTATTTTAATTCAGTCTTCATTCTTATCTTCCTCCATAATCTTTCGCAGAATTTCCAACGACCGTGTACGATGTTCATGAATCGTGCTGCGCACCAGATTCATTTCCCTCGCGATATCTGCGTCACTCATTTCCATAAAGTACGAAAGCAATATTACATTTCTCTTCTTTTCTGTAAGTTGTGAAAGTGCTTCCGCAAGCAACATATTCTCGACCTCAACATCATAGCCAAGGACTGAAAAATGACTATTCTCCACATTGTAATTGTCAAGCTTTGTCATCTGGTTCCGTTCTGCTTCAGAAAGCTCCGAAAACAAAATCTCATTATCATTCAGGTAAGCCATATGCCTGTAATAGCTTATTGCTTCACCTTTGAGAGCCATCTGACACAATCGGTCAAACTGATGCCGAACTGTCATTTCATCAGGGCAGGAAGGTTTTCTCATACGGGATTCACCTCCCTTCCCGTTTCGACGTAATAATGGAGTATTTTTTCCTTCCATTATTTCTCCCGAATGGAAAGTGCCGAATGTTCGGGTCTGAGGTGAAAATTTTTAAATATTTTTTCCTGCTCTTCCGGTCAGCCCTGGGAGCTTTGTGCATAAAGGCTACATATATGTATTCTTTTTTATTGCAAATGATAATCTTAGTTACTTTTTTACTTAAATTGCGATTCCGCTTCGCATCAAACATAAAAAACCTCCATTTCAATCCGTTGTTTTCCAGTCGGTTTGAAATGAAGGTGGAGATCTGCACCCCTGTGCAATTGTTTTAAATTCA
>JAJQFO010000336.1 GCA_021201095.1 Lachnospiraceae bacterium | reverse complement strand
GGGCGGCGACCGCGACCCGCCGCTGCACGGTCAATCCGCTGATCGGGCGGGAGGATGAGGGAGACGTCATTTATCCGGCACCGGAGAAAAAGCGGGTTCTCGTTGTCGGAGGAGGCCCGGGCGGACTTTATGCGGCCTATACGGCAGCGCGCCGGGGGCATGAGGTTGTCCTCTGTGAAAAGGAAGCGGAGCTCGGCGGCATTCTGAAGAGTGAGCGGGCGCTGCCATTTAAATATGAAATGTACCAGCTGGCGGGAACCTATGCGCTGCTGGCGGAAAAAGCAGGGGTAGAGATCCGGCTGAACACGTCGGTCGATCGTTCCTTCGTAGACACATTCGCGCCGGATGCGCTGATCATCGCAGCGGGCTCCATGCCTCTTGTCCCGCCGATTCCGGGGCTTAAGGGCGAGAACGTCGTCATCGTGAATAACTATTATAAGGAAGAAGAAAAGGTAGGCGATGATGTAGTCGTCTTCGGCGGCGGCCTTGCCGGATGCGAATGTGCGATTCACCTGGGGCAGCTCGGAAAAACGGTGCATCTGGTTGAGATGCGGGACGAGCTCGCGCCGGACGCCAATGTGCGCCACCGTCCGCTTTTGTTGAAGGAAATCGAGAAATACGTGATCGTTCACACCGGCTATAAGGGGCTGGAAGTAAAAGAAGACGGCATTCTCTGTGAAGATAAAGACGGAAATCAGGTGCTTGTCCCCGGTCATAGCGTCATCTGCGCCCTCGGACAGCGTTCCCGCACCGATGTAGTAGAAGAACTGCGGGAAGCAGCGCCATTTGTGCGGGTAATCGGAGACGCAGCACGGGTATCCACCATTACGAACGCGGTATATTGGGGCTATCACGCGGCAATGGATATCTAAAAGCAGTACAAAAGGCAAACGTTTTGGGGCAGCAACCTTTATCCCATTTACGGGAAAGGACTGTTATCTCTTTGTCGAGAACAATGGATATTTTACGAAAGCCAACAAAAACGATCCGTATTTTAACGCATGTCTGACCTTTCTGACCGACAGTCCTGTGCTGGGGGCCTATCTCTGCCAGGCACGGTTCCGCTCCGAAGGACACGGCACGGACACTGGCGTGGAGATATGGATTTTCGATGTGTGCTAAAAGTGAAGTAATCGTCCAATCTGTTCCTGAAAGGGGGCTGTTCTGATTCTGCATGCCTGGCAGGAAAGACGACATCGTGGACGGCAGTTATGCGCATAAGTTGGCGGCATCCCGCACTTTGTGCGGGATAAGGCTTGTAACTGAGAAGGTACTGAACAATTATGAAAGATTGAAGGAAACCAGATGGCGCAGACGTAAATGATAGAAACAGAATTTACGCTGCGCTTTTTTGCTGCGATGATGGAGGCTGGCATGTGTACGATTATCAGCTGATTGCCCGCACAGATAGTTAAGGAAAACACTTGTATATTATACTATGCGCTTGGTATAATATAACTTACAAGAAGCTCGCCGCGCTTGCGGGAGCGAACTTCGTAAGTTAACGACAGGGTTCTGCGAAGCAGGTTCCTGGAGTATAACTTGCAAGAAGTTCGCCGTGCTTGCGGGAGCGAACTTCGCAAGTTAACGAGCAGCTGGTTTTTGCTGCGAGTAATATAACTTATCGGAAGGGCGCTGGACATCCAGTGGATGTTCGTTTAGCCCTTGCCGGGAGGCATCCCGCATTTTATGCGGGATATTCGCCGACCGAAGCGAAGCGGAGACACGCGCTTGCGGGTTTTCAACCGATCAGTTAACGACAGAATCGTAAGATTCTGGAGATTATGCGAAGCGGGTTTCTTCGCATAATACAAGAAATCGTTATTTCGGACAACTACGGGACAAGAAAAAGAGAAATCGTTATTTCGGTCAGACAGAGTACGAGAAAAAACGTTATTTCGGCCAAAATATAGCACGGAAGACATGAGAAATAAGGAAGCTATTTTTTAGGCGCAAAATCTATACGGAGATGAAGAACTGGAAGCGAGGAGGACAAAAATGAAATACGATTTTACTACATACATGGACCGGCACGGGAAGGATGCGATCGCGGTGGATTCCATCGGGGCGATGCCCGGGTTTGCGCCGGAAAAGCCTCTGGAAGGGTTCGATGTGATCCCGATGTGGGTGGCGGATATGAATTTTCCAACGGTTCCAACGGTCTGCGAAGCAATCATAGAGCGGGCGAAGCATCCGGCGTTTGGTTATTTTTCGGAGAAGGAGACCAGCTACTACAGCGATATTATACGGTGGCAGACGGTAAGAAACGGCTGCGATCCGCAGGTGCTGACAGCGGAATGCATTGGCTATGAAAACGGCGTGCTTGGCGGTGTGATTTCTGCCCTGACGGCGTTTGCGGCACCGGGAGACGCGGTGCTGCTGCATAGCCCGACCTATATCGGATTTACGAACAGCATTACGGATAATGGCTACAAGATCGTACACAGCCCATTGGTGAAGGATGAAAACGGTGTCTGGCGGATGGATTTTGAGGATATGGATCGAAAAATCAAGGAACATCATATCCATGTTGCCGTTTTCTGCAGTCCGCACAATCCCTGCGGGCGTGTCTGGGAGAGATGGGAGCTCGAGCAGGCGATGGAGGTTTATAAGGCCAACGACTGCCTCGTCATTTCTGACGAGATCTGGTCCGATATCCTTTTGAACGGCCATCGGCACATTCCGACCCAGAGCGTCAGCGAGGATGCGCGAAATCGGACAGCCGCCTTTTACGCGCCGAGCAAAACCTTTAACCTGGCGGGTCTGGTGGGTTCCTACCATATTATCTACAATCCATACCTGCGCGACCGCATCGTTGCGAAAAGCAGCAAACCGCATTACAACGAAATGAATGTGCTTTCCATGCATGCTCTGATCGGCGCCTACCGGCCGGAAGGCTATCAGTGGGTCGATGAATTATGCGAAACTCTGTCCGGCAACATCAATTACGCGTACGATTATATTCAGGAGCATTTCGAAGGTGTCGAAGTATTGAAACCGGAAGGCACCTATATGATGTTTGTCGACTGCGAAAAGTGGTGCCGGAAACACGGGAAAACGATGGACGAGCTGGAGCGGGCCGGCTGGAATGTGGGTGTGGCCATCCAGGACGGAAGAATGTTTCACGGGGACTGGTCGCTGCGCATGAATCTGGCGCTTCCCCTGGCAAAGGTGAAGGAGGCCTTTGAGCGTCTGGACAAATGGGTGTTTAACTGACTGGTCAAGGCTTCTGCGATCGGATAGGTGGGAGCCATCTCCCTGACCGCCCGCGCTGACCGAAGCGGATCTGGACGTCCGTTTAGCGCAGAACGAAATGAAGTGTAGAAGCGTAGCTCCTTATGACGTGGGCGTAAGCTATAAAACTCTCTCACCGGAACATCCCACGCTTCGCATGGGATATACCCTCGCCGGGAGGCATCCCACGCTTCGCATGGGATATGCCCTCGCCGGGTGGCATCCCACGCTTCGCATGGGATATACCTTACCCGGCCCGGCCGTGTGCATAAAAAATGAGCTTCCCTGATCTACTGGGAAGCCCCTTGTCCGCCGACTATCATTCGGAATGATAGTTGGCAGGTGTGAACACCTGCCGCGACAGCTGCCGCATTCGGATACAGCAGCTGCTGACCAGAATTATGTCCGCGCCCAGCCAGGCCAGCACCTCCGCGTAAAAGATGCCGGATTCCCCAATCAGCAGGGGGAGGCCGATGGCGGTGCCGGTGCGCATGACAAATTCCGCGATGCCGGAAACCATTGGCATCAACGTATCGCCCATGCCCTGCAACGCCGATCGCGTGACATGGAGAATATAGAGAATCGGAAGGCAGACGCTCATGATGGCCAGGTAATGGTAAGCAATCCCCAGCGCAGTGGACACCTCCTCGGCGGTGCCGGAAAGAAACAGCCCCAGGATCAGTTTGCCGAACAGCAGCATAGCCGCGCCGATCACGATGGAAGTAGCGATTGCAGTCACCAGCGCAGCGCGTATTCCCTGGCTGATGCGTTTTATTTTTCCGGCGCCAAGATTTTGTCCGACATAGGTCACCATCGCGTATCCGAAGGAGGTAGCGGCGATTTCAAGCAGTCCGTAGAGCTTGTTAGTCGCTGTAAATCCTGCAATGAACAAAACGCCAAATCCATTTACGACAAACTGAACGATCATGCCGCCGACGGCGATGATTCCATTCTGAAACGCCATGGGAAATCCCAGCTTCATCAAATACAGGCAAAGAGAACGACTGATCCGGAAGTCTGCCCGTGACAGATGCAGAAAATCAATGCGGCGGATCGCGCGGAAGCAAAAAAGTCCCGAGCAGACCTGCGCGAAAATGGTTGCGGACGCCGCTCCGGCGATTCCCCAGCGAAAGAGGAGCACAAACACCAGATCCAGCACGATATTAATGCCGGCTGCCAGCAGCATGGCATAAAGCGGCGTTTTGCTGTCGCCGAGCGCCCGCAGGACCGAGGCCAGGACATTGTATGCCATCACCACCGGAACTCCCGCGATCATAATCCGCAGATAGAGCAGCGCGCCGCCCAGCACCGAGTCAGGCGTCTGCAAAAGGATGAGCAGGGGATGGAGCAGGCATTGCCCGGCCAAAAGCAGCACCAGGGCGGATATGGCCGCCAGAAATGTTGTATGTGCAACCGTTCGCCTCAGTGCTTCATAATCCTTCGCGCCAAAATCATGCGCCATCTTAATCGAAAACCCCTGTGAAAAGCCCTGGATGATCCCGAGAAACATCCAGTTCGGCCAGTCCGCCGCGCCCAGTGCCGCCAGTGCGGTTACCCCCAGCGCCTGCCCCACTACCATGGTATCCACAAGCGTATAAAGCTGCTGAAACGCATTCCCCAGCATGAGCGGCAGCGCAAAAAACAGAATCAGCCGCAGCGGCTTTCCTTCCGTCATGTTTTGTACACGTGATGTCATATCTTCCGTCCTTTGTATTTTATCGGTGAACAGCCTATCGTCTAAAGCCGGTGGGATTGCGGCCGACTTATTTCAAATACGATTTTTCATTCACGCGAATCATCATATAACATTGCCGAAAAAAACACAAGTCTGGAAAAAGAGAGCAGGAGCCGACAAATCGTCTCCTGCCTGATTAATATGATGCGCAGGGGTGCGAGAGGAATTTTGGCAGCTTTGCTGCCCGCGCCCCGTAGCCATAAGGAATCCTCCGACTTCGTCGGCAATCCTTATGGCATACCGCGCGGCGGATAGGGGAAGAGAACTCCCCCTATCCGATTGCATATGGCCGAGAAGGAAAAGGTGTTCTACAAGAACAGTTCACACTCTTTGCGGTTGGCGCAAAGAACGCCAAGCGCTACGCCGCCCAGACTGGTAACCACACGGTTCAGCTTTCTTGCTCCGATGGGACAGACGGTGACGCATCGCATACAGCTGATGCATTTCTGAGAGTTCGCTTCCAGGGATTCCGGGTCGATCGCCCCAACCGGGCATTTTTCCGCGCATAATCTGCATTTTACACAAGCCTCAGAGGCAGCCGGCGCCATGCCCGCCGCAGCTGCCGTCATGATGGCCGTTTCCATGGTGGTTGCAGTGCATATCCGGATTGTATGCAAGCGTTCCGGCGAGCAGCGCCTCTACAGCCGCGTCCGCATCGCCTGTCACCCCGCCGTATAAGCGGATACCGGCTGATGCGAGCGCATTCTGCGCACCGCCGCCGATGCCGCCGCAGATCAGAACATCGGTCTGGATGGCATTCAGAACGCCTGCCAGTGCGCCATGGCCCTGACCGTTGGTGCTGACGACCTTGGATGCTACAATTTTTCCATCCTCGGTGTCGTAAACCTTAAATTGCTCTGTATGCCCAAAGTGCTGATAAATCTGTCCGTTTTCATAAGTAACTGCTATTCTCATAATAGTTTCTCCTTTCGCATGACGATACAATTCATTGTACTCAAATAGCATACGCTGGTTTGTGACATATGTCAAGAACGAATATTGGAAGCAAGGAAAATATTCTGGCTTTTGCAGGATGCAGCCCGCGCCAGGAAATTTCGACGGAAATGGCAGAATGTCAAGACTGCTTTCCCTGCTGCTTCTCTATAAAAATGGATATGATGCAGGAAAATATGTTTCATTTGAGGAACAGATAAACAATTATAAGGGATGGTATTACGAAACATTGCGGAAATCCTCCGCGGATTGGGAATCGAACGGAAATACGTATGCTCCGTTCATAGAAAACTTTTTGTCAACCTTATATATGTGCTGTAAGGAGCTGGACAGGAGGTTCGCGGTGGTTCATGGCCGGAAAATCACGAAAAAGGCCCGGGTAGGGCAGGGACGTGCAAGCAGATATGTGAAAAATTAGTTTTTGTGGTTATGCCGGCTGGCATTTTGACGTTTGCTACGGAGAATAGACGCTAACGTACCCTGTCGCAACTTCGCAATAGTTATAAGGATTCACAGACTGGAATGTGAAAGAGCGCGTTTTTATACGCGCTCTATATAAAATTCATCCTGACAGCTTCGTCCCTCATTTTTGATCAATAATTGATGCTCGTCATACTGGTTCATCCCGTTCACCCGAAGGATCTCTCCGATATTTTGCCTGCTGGCAGGGATGACCCTGCTCTGGACCCATTTCTCACTCCAATCGGGGCTCACATGCCGGATTCCCTTTTTTACAAATAACGATAACATAAACGGAGATTCCTTTTCCGTAATATCTTCAGGGATATCAATCGTGTATTTTCTGCTTTTTTCATCATATGTCAAAATAGCGACTGTTTTGTCACAATGATTCTTTTTTATTGCGTACCGTTTCAAAATAGCACCACCTCTTCCAGATCATTTCCCATAATTTATGCCTGTGATTTTCACTGAGTATTTTTTCTGTACCGCCTAATATAGACTCTCTGTCGGATTCTTTTAAAGAATTTAATCTTAAGTCGAACTGCTTTGGTATCAAAGACAGATTATATTCCAGAGATCTGGAACCAATGTAATTGTTAACAGCGAACTCCCGCATAACATCTGTGTTTTCGATCAGTTTTTCGTCTCCGTATGTTGAAAACAGCAGAGAGACGCCCTGATCAAACAATGGCGCCAGACGGATTGTTCCGTCCTCCTGATTCCGAAGGACTTCTAAATTGCTCCCATGACGATCCCGGTTAGCAACCAGATAATCAATCACAAACATTTGGTAAATCGATAATTCCCATCTGTTTCTTATTGCAAAATCCAAAGGGGATTCCGTTTCTTTTTTTTGCAGATCGTAAAACAGGTCATACGCGAGTTTTTCCTCATTTTCACGGCGAAAATTATCTGAGGCAGATATCCATGTTTCTATTTCTTTCCCATCTACAGTGATTCTGGCGTGGATTAACCGGTATGGAACATGAGAAATTCCAAGAATGTCCATTGTGCGGCTGACGATTAATTCGTTGACACATTCATGTCCGAATACGCCCCGATAGCTGTCATAGTTCGAAAGCTTATAATAAACCCTCTTGCCATCATTTTCTTCATAGGCTTTTAAAAAGCAGCCTGGTGTTCCAGGCGATATTTTTCTGACTGCCCAATCCAGCCATCTCATATCCTGGATTTCAAATATAATATCGCGCATATTTTCAAACTCCCTTGCTCAGGCAGAAATGTTTCTGCAAATGCATCGTATTATTTTAGCATAGAAACGTCTGTTTATCCAGATAGTTCGCCTGATTTATTTTATGCTTTTTATATAACCACGATGATCCATGTGACTCATATCAAAGTTTGATAGGGAAAGTCTGCACTTTTTTGGCTAAGTTGTAGTTAATGTTTCATAGTAAAGTTAGAATATATTCATTATTTACATCATGGCATGTGCCTGAGATATTGCATAACGGTTCAGCGAAAGCTCTGATAAAGCTCTTTCGCCCGTTTCCCGGTATCTTCATCCTCCGGCTCGCCGCCGTAGCGCACGCGCCGGTACAGATCCCGGAATTCTCTGGAGGTTTCTGCATCCTGGCAGGCAGCAGAAGAAACAGCAAACTTATGCGCGTCGTCGCTCGTCAGAGGACGCTCTGTATTCAGGCCGTTTTTCACACAGAGCTGCAGAAATTTCCGATAATAATAACGCACATTCCGCCTCCGGCCAGGAAAGCCGGGGCGTCTGGACGGATTCGGATTGTCCTCATCCGGGCTTCTGCTGATGCTGCCTGCCGCGTTTTGCTTCCAGCTGGCAGCGTTGCCGGCCAGCTTGCGGTAGAGGAAGAACAGGACCGCCGCGGCCGCCAGGATCAGAAGAAGCGTGCCTGCAACCTTTATGGGCAGGGGCGTCTGAGCAGCAGCTTCCTCCAGTTCCAGAGAGTTGTCCAGCTCCATTTCCAGGACTGTCTGATTCTCAGCAGAGAAGGAGCCGGAGAAAATCATCGAAAAGAGAGTGACCAGAATCGTACAGAATGCAGCAACCAGCCAGAAAAAAGCCTCCATAATCGGGATAATCAGATGGTTGTAGAAGGCACGAAAGAGCCAGAGCGCGCCGGTTCGGACGGTTTCTGATGTGAGCACCACCGCAAGGATAAGCGCTGCGAGCAGGGAAATTCCGCTGGTGCGCCAGAAGCTGCGTTTTTCTCCGACTGCTCCTGCGATACGTCCGGCCCTCAGCAGAAAAATGCCGAAGACCAGGAATAAAAGGACAGGGCGTCCGCAAAGTACCTGCCATTTGGCAGGCCCAATAAAGAGCAGCTCCGCAATGCCGACACCCAGGAGAACTTTTGCCTCAAATAGAACCACGTCTTGAATATCGGAGATAAAGTCGCGCTTTTTCCAGAAAACGGCCAGATAAATCACCCATACGGCCGGAACCAGCAGAAGCACCCATCTGGCGATGTTGGGCAGCGATGCCAGGATCGGGGCCATAAAGGCCAGATACCAGGCGCTGTCCGTCAGCATTTTTAGTAGAGCAATTGCCATGAGTTGCCTCCTCTCATCGCGGGCTGTGCGTCGCTGCAGATGGCTGCAAATTGATTCATCCGCCTGCATCTGCTTTTTTCCGAGGCGTCAGTCTAATCTTTTGTGTTTGCTTTTTTTTCAGTGCTTTAGCCCAGCAGCGTTTATTTTTTCATGGGACATCGGTGTATCTTTTTATCTGCTGTCCTACAGGTTCAGCCTGTCTGTACAGGATTGTTTTCAGCTGCCTGCCTTTTCTCTTCGGAGCAAAGATCTGCATAAAGAACCAGCACCTGCCGCTGGGATACTTTTTCCAGCCGCGCGGCGGCCTCACTGACAGTCATGTCTTCCTCAGGCGCCACCGGCGTCACCAGGATGATACTTTTCCCGCGCTGCATGCCCCGGATTGCCTGCTCGAAAAAGGTATCGGCGGTTTCCCGATAACCGTAGGTCATTCGTCCCAGACCTTCCAGGATCGTCTCCAGATGCGCCGATCCAAGCCCGTCGCCGATATGGCTCCAGCTGCCGATTGCTCCGGCGATGGATCCGTTCGTCCGGAAGTCGCAGGAGATTTTCCTTTTCTCCAGCTCCTCGCAGACGCTGCGGACAATCGAGAAGCACTGTTCCAGCCGGGCATTGCGCTCCCGGAGGTTTGGACAGTCCACGTTCAGAAGAACGGTGCAGGAAAACTCGGCTGTGTGATCGAATTGTTTTACCAGCAGGCGGTCGTGCCGGGCGCTTTGGATCCAGCTGATGGAGCGCATTGGCTCGCGGCCGGTGTAATCCCGGAAGCTGATGGTATCCATCGGATCCTCCATCAGGCTTTTGCGCACAGAGTGCTCACCGAGATATCCGCCCAGCAGTGTCTGAAGCTCAGGAGAATCGCAGCGGTGCGGCTTCACGACCACGTCCTTCAGCTCCGGGTAGGTCTCGATCACTGACCGGATTCCCAGAAAATCGCCGGCCTCCACAGAAGCACCGTGGAAAAAGTATCGTCCGCGCTTTGGCAGCATGACGTCCCTGTTCAGGCAGACCTTTTGCCGGCGCCCGAGATAGAGCGTGGAAACCAGCCAGGAAAACCGCGCCGACCCCACCGGCCCGCTTCCGTCCGCAAAGAGAAGTCCTTCCGGGATATTTTCCCGCAGACGGAGATAGGGAACCATCATCCGTTTTCCGTTCCGGATGGTAATCGACCAGGAGAAGGCCTCCTCCGGCTCCACCACGCCCTTATCGACCGCCGTCGCAAACGTTACCTTGTCCAGCACGTGCTTCAGGGAGTATTTTTCCACAAAATATAGTATGACGGCGAATGCCGCAATCAGTAAAATCATGCTTCTATCTCTTCCAATGGTGTATTCGGTAAAATCACGCTTATATCTCTTCTAATGGTGTATTCGGTAAATTCATGCTTATGCCTTTTCCAATGGTGCAATCAGCAAAATTATGCTTTTATCTCTTCCAGGGGCGTCGGGATTTCCCCGATCAGGCGATTCAGATATTTTTGCGCGTCCGCAAAGCTCTCCGATCCCCGCGACAGAATCCGGTGGCTGAGCACATAGGGAGCCACGGCCAGCACATCTTCCGGAATCACAAAGTCCCGGCCCGCACACGCGGCTGTCACCTGGGAAGCGCGGTAGAGCGAGAGCGCTCCTCTGGTGGAGACTCCTGTGACAAACTGGCTGTCTGTCCGGGTTTTTTCCACAATATCCATCATATAACTCAGGACATCCTGCTGCACCCGGACCTTCGGATATTCAGCCTTCATGGCGCGGATATCCTCCGGCGTCACTACCGCTTCCAGTCCTTCCAGCTTTTTGGCGGATGACTCCCCGGAAATCACGGCCATTTCCTGTGTGCGCGTCATATAGCCGAGGCTGATCTTCATGAAAAAACGGTCCAGCTGCGCCTCCGGCAGCGGGAAGGTTCCGTAGGATTCGATGGGATTCTGCGTCGCCATGACAAAAAACGGCTCCGCCATCGGATAGGTTGTACCATCAACTGAAATCTGGTTTTCCTCCATCGCTTCCAGAAGGCTTGACTGGGTCCGCGGTGTCGCGCGGTTGATCTCATCCGCGAGCACGATGTTCGTAAAAAGCGGTCCCGGACGGAACTCAAATTCTCCGGACTTCTGGTTATAAAAATTAATACCCGTCAGATCTGACGGCAGCAGATCCGGCGTGAACTGGATCCGCTTAAAATCGCTGCCGACCGTCTTCGCGAAGGCCCGCAGCAGCATCGTCTTGCCCGTCCCCGGGACATCCTCGAGCAGTACGTGCCCGGAACACAGAAACGCCGTAAAAATCAGGCGAATCTGTTCCTCCTTCCCCACAATGACCTTTGAGCAGTTCTCCACCACCCGCTCTGTGTTTTTCAAAAAAAGTGTACAGTCCATTTTGCTTCCTTTTCTATAGTGCTCCGTCCCCGGATGAGGACTTTTTCAGTATTTCTAAAAAGTAGTATACGCGGAAATCCGTGGAAAAACAAGCGCGGAAAAATCATTTGCTTCTGAATAATTTACTGATTTACCGGGAAAACGCTGGAAGTCTTTCCTGGCCAGGGAGGCGCTGTGAACCAAACCTTTTATTGGAATAACTCCTGGCAATGTCAATATCGCCTTAAAACACGTCAATTTCAGACCTGTTTTCAAAAGAGAAAAAGCAGTATCCTATGCATCGTAAGGAAACAACAAACAAAACAGAAATCCTGAAAGAGAGGTATTGATATGAACAGAATTGCAAAGTATTTTAAGGAAAACCAGAGAGAGATCATGATGGCGCTGTATTCGATGAATCTTGGCGTGAATTCCTGGCAGGCAAGAAATGTGATCGAGCATTCCTGCAGATAATCGAAGATTTCGCAGAATTGTATGTAAATAAATAGTTTTCTGGTAAAAAGCGGAAAGTTCCCAGCTGCCGAGATAGTGTGGCATCTGGGAACTTTTTTATTCTTTAGCTGACCCGCCCATGCTCAACAGAATAAGTTTTGTCCGCGATCCGCATGGTGGATTGTCTGTGGGAGACCAGTACGATGGTCTTGTCATCCTGTTCTTCCTTGAGGGAACGCAGGATGACCGCTTCGTTCAGGCTGTCCAGGTTGCTGGTGGGTTCGTCCAGCAGCAGGAAGGGCGCATTGTGGAGAAACGCCCGCGCAAGTCCCAGACGCTGCCGTTCTCCGCCAGAGAGGGTGCTGCCCAGCTCGCCCACGGGAGTGTCATAGCCTTGCGGAAGTGCCATGATGAAATCATGCACAGATGCTTTTTTGCAGGCGGTCTCAATTTCCTCGTCTGAAGCATCCAGCCTGGCGATCCGCAGGTTGTTGCGGATGCTGTCATGGAAAAGATGCGTTTCCTGTGTGACGAAGCTTTCCATATCGCGAAGGTTTGCTGTGTTGATTTGATCCACTGAGGTGCCGGAAACGGTGATCCGTCCCTGATTGACCGTCCAGAAGCGCATCAGCAGCTTCAGCAGAGTAGATTTGCCGCTGCCGCTTCTTCCGATGATGCCAATGATCTGATGCTCCGGGAAATCGACGGAGACGTCTTGTAAAATGATTTCGGAAGTTTTCATCTCGCCATAGGAAAATGTAACATGCTTCGCGGTCGCTCCGTGGAAAGCGATTTCCGGCTGCCCGGTGATTTCCTCGGTGACTGGCGATTCCTCCAGGATATCCAGCACCCGGTTGCCCGCGGCAAAGGTATTCTGCAAAGTACTGCCAAGGGCGGCCAGTGCAACTGCCGGGCCGAAGGAGGAAAACAGTGCAATGGTGGAGATCAGCACTCCGGCAAAATCAATCTGACCCTGACTGAAGAGGAAAGCCGAGGCAAAAAGCATGGCAAGGTCAAAGAGCAGAATGACGGTATTTGTCACGGCACTGTTTAATCCCTGATTTCGTTTCATGCGTTCTTCATCATTGGAAAGTGCGTCTGTCTGTGCGTTCATTTCTTCCAGCCGTTTGCTGCCCTGATGATACTGGATGGTTTCGGGCAGCCCACGCATACTTTCCAGTACGAAGCTGGAGAGCTCGCCGGATTTTGTGCGGAACTGCAGTCCGATATCTCCGCTTAAACGGGAGACGGCCAGCGGAATGAAAATTCCAACCACCAGATAAGCCGCCAGCGCCAGCAGTCCCAGGCTCCAATGGAAAGAGCCAATAAATAAACACAAAATAATGGTGTACAAAAACGCAATGACTGCCGGGGAGATGGTATGGGCGTAGAAGACCTCCAGAAGCTCGATATCCGAGGTGATGACGGAGATCAGGTCGCCTCTGTCGCGCCCTTCCAGTTTGGCCGGGCAGAGCTTCCGCAGTGCGCGGAATACCTGGTCGCGGATCAGTGCCAGCAGCTTGAAGGCGATAAAGTGGTTGCAGGCCTGTTCTCCATAGCGCAGTCCCGCCCGCAGGATGGCAAACAGAAGGACGCAGGCAAAAACCGCGCCGAGGGAGAGAGAAGTCTCCATTCCCAGCAGATCCAGCACGGCATAGCCGCCGAAAACAGTGATGAAGGTAGCGCATAAATGACCTGCCAGTCCCATGCAGATGGCCAGAATCATATATCCCGTCAACGGCTTTACCAGGCCGATCAGCCGCAGCATTACGGTAAAACCGCCTCTCTTTTTAAAAGCCTGGTTATTCATAGTTGCGCTGTTATCAGATGTTCTGTTCACAGTTGTGCTATCTTCAGATTCTATATTCACAGCTGTACTGTCTTCAGATGCTCTATTTATAGCTGCATTATTTGCAGCCGGGGTATCTTTTGCTTTGCTACTCGGAAATTTATCGCTCATGCTCATTCATCATCCTTTCTGCAGACTGGTTCTTCGGGCGGGATATTTGCCGGGCTTTGTGAGGGCGCTGCCTGCTCACTGGATGTTCGTTTAGCTCTCGCCTGATGGCCTCTCATCTCCTGGACAGGATATTCGCCGCCTGAAGCAGAGCGAAGATCGTTCCCATAATTTTCCAGACTTTGCTGTGCCTTCCAGAGCGCGGCATAGGAACCATTTTGCGCCAGCAGCGCTTCATGCCTCCCGCTTTCCACAACAACTCCGGCGTCCATCACGTAGATGCAGTCAGAGCCTGTCACGTTTGCCAGACGGTGAGAAATCAGTATCACAGTCTTTTTTTGCTTCGCCAGAGCATGGATCTGCACCATAATATCGTTTTCACTTTCTACATCTATATTGGAGGTGGCTTCGTCAAAAATGTAAATCGGACTGTCGTGGAGCAGCGCCCGTGCCAGTGCAAGACGCTGCCGCTGCCCGCCCGAGAGGTTGCCGCCCTGTTCGGTCAGGCGGAAATCCAGGCCATTGTTTGCTGAATTGGATCTGACGGAGCTGTATTTGTTTTTAACAGGACCTTTTTTGGCGGAAGCCTTTTTTTCGGAAGATACTTGCGCGGATGGAGCATTTCCTCTCAGAAAGTCAGCCAGCTTTACCTGCTCAAGGACCTTCCACAATTTTTCATCACTGGCTTCCGGGTCGCCCATCAGCAGATTGTCCCGGACGGTGCCTTTGAAGAGATAGCTCTGGTGGCTGACGTAGGTGATGGTTCCCATCAGGCTTGCTTCATTGATTTCCCGCAGCTCAAGGACGCCTGGTTCGTCCTTCGCGCAGCGAACTCTCATGGACGAACCGACCTGCTCTCGAGCGGAGCGAGGGGGCGTCTCCACACCGATGGTCACGCTGCCCTGATAGTTTCGATTTCGTCCCATCAGGATGGAGGCAATGGTGGATTTGCCGCAGCCGGATTCTCCTACGATGGAAACAAAGCTTCCTCTGGGGAACTCCATGTCAATCCCATGGAGCACTTCCCGGGTTTGTATAGGATCTTGCACATCTGCAGCGTGGGAAGCATCCTTCGCGGTGTGCCCGGATGCTTCTGTGTTATAGGAAAATCGTAGTCCCTGCAGGACGATGGCTCCGTCCGCCGGACACGCGGCGGTCTCAGGCTCTGCTTCCGGCAAATCCAGCAGACGAAAGATTTTGTCACTGGCCGCCATGCCGTTCATGGCGACATGAAAGTAGGAGCCGAGCTGGCGCATGGGGAGAAAGAAATCCGCGCCGAGCAGGATGATGAGCAGGCAGCCTGCCAGACTGACATGGCCTGCCCGATATTGCGTGGCGGCCATGATGATGCCCAGTGCCGCGCCGCCGTAGGCGATGAAATCCATGATGGTGATCGAGTTGAGCTGCATGGTCAGCACCTTCATGGTAATGCGGCGGAATTGCTCCGCCGCCTCATTCATTTCCTGCTGCTTGAATTCATCTGCCTGATAGATTTTCAGGGTGGTCAGTCCCTGCAGATTTTCGAGAAAGGTGTCGCCAAGAGCTGTATACTGTCCCCAGTATTTACTGAGCAGCTTTTTCGCCCAGGTCTGCACTGCCGCGATGGCCACCGGGATCAGCGGCACACACACCAGCAGGACGATCGCTGATGGAACGTTCACAGTACACAGATAGACGAAAAGCGTCAGCGGAGCCAGCATGGCGTAAAAAAACTGGGGCAGATACGCGCCGAAATAAGTTTCCAGCTGGTCCACACCTTCCACAGCGACCTGTACGACCTCGGAGGTCTGCACCTGCTCACTGTAGGAGGCACCCAGTCGCAGCAGCTTTTCATAAATCTGCTCCCGCAGCGTCCGCTTGACAGCCTTTGACGAGAGAAAACTCATCCGCGATGCGCCGAGTGTGCAGACGAATCGCACCACGATAGCCGCCAGAATGACAGCGATGGTGGCCTGTCCGGCCTGTGCAATTGTGATCCTGGCGCCATCCGCAGATAACTGCGCGAGGAATCTTGTGATGCCTGTCATCATGAGAATGTTTGCCAGCAGAGAACACCACTGGAAGATTACATTCCCGATGATGTACTTCATGCTTCCGCTGACCGTGCCGATCAGCCGTTTGTCAATCATCATTATTTTGTACCTCTTTCCTTTATTAATACGTGCAGCAAAATCAGCTGCGTGTTAACTTGCGAAGTTTATTGCTGCAGGCAGCATGAGCTTCCTGTAAATTATTATAGTAAGCGGTATACTGGCCGTTTTTCAGTAAGTTATTGAACAAATACGGAACAGATGCAAATTCTCTTATTTTGGTTAGTTAAATATAACAAAAAATAGTCACGCCTGTCAACATTGTTTTTGGTTTTCCGATTTCAACGCATCAGACAAAATAATATTTGACGGAATTCTATATTCGTGTTAGAATTGGCTTACTGCGGTTAGATAAATATAATAAATGATAGACGCAACTATCAATTAAATTTCAGGTTCCGTGGATGGCGTGTCCAAATTAATAAATGGAACTGGAAGAGCAGAAAAACAGGAGGATTTCATGAGAGTAAAGAAAGTAGTGTATACGGTATTGGGCTTTTTATTTTTTGGATTAGGCGCAGTTGGAACGGTTCTGCCGATTCTGCCGACGGTTCCTTTTTTATTGCTCGCGGCATTCTGCTTTGGGAAAAGCTCGGAGAAGCTGAACAGCTGGTTTAAAGGGACAAAGCTGTATAAAAATAACCTGGAGACCTTTGTCAGGGGCGAGGGGATGACCATGAAGACAAAGCTGCGTATTGTCTGCACCGTAACGGTTATTATGGCGCTCGGATTCGCCATGATGTCGCGGGTTCCGGTGGGACGTGTGGTGCTGGCGATTGTATGGGTATGCCATCTGCTGTATTTTTTCCTGGGTGTAAAAACGATCGAACCGCAGGAAGCGGAACAGACGGCTGAATGATTAAGAATCTAAAATAGTTACGCATCTACTGTAAAATGAGGAGGAAAATGCGATGAGTTTAAAGAAAATACTGATGGGAATGCTTGCGGGAGGCATGCTGCTTACCCCACTTTTTTCGGGAGCGGAAGCGCCGGAGGGTATTACCTTTGCGGAGACGGTATCTGTGATACCCGCGCTGGAGGGAACCTTTGACGCGGCGGAAAACCTGGTGATTATGGGAACGGACGCGGATGGGGAGGTTTTATATTCTTCCTTTGATGAATCTGTTGCGGTAGTTTCAGAAGACGGTCTGGTAACTGCAGCGGGTTATGGGACAACGACGATTGTGGCGGCTTCGGCGCTGGATGATACGATTTCAACAAGTATGGATATCATTGTGTTCCCGTTGTACGGTACATTTTCCGGTACAAAGTACATAGAGGCGATGGACTGTGATATTTCGATTGATATTACGCTGTACGAGGATGGGACATTTGCCTATTACAGAGGGCCTATGTATATTGCAATGGCCGGCGACGGTGAATCGGAGGCGCTGGAGGATGAAGGCACATGGGAAATGAGCGGCCTGGAGATCACGTTTACCTCCGAAACACTTGGAGAGTATACGATGACATTCGAGGCGGATGACGATATGGGAAGTCTGACTGGCAAGCTGCCTACGGGCGGAGCGGCTACGGAGATGGAGCTGGTAAAAGAGATTGAGGAAGAAACCGAGGCGGAAACTGAGATGGGAACCGAAGCAGATGCCGGAGCAGATGAGACCACCGTGGCTGCGGCAGGAGAGAATTCTGAGCAGAATACCGGGGCGGAAACAGCAGAGTCCGCAGGGATGGGCACAGAGGAATCTTCAGTGACGGAAGAAAATATGGGTACGGAGGCATAGCAGGAATGAGAAGAACTGACATGAGAAGAGCAGACAAGAGAAGGAGACCGGGGAAATGCCCAGGGGCACCATTCCGGGGCTTTCGGCGGCTGTATCTGCTGGCAGCAATGCTTCTGTTGGTCAGCGTCAGCCTGTGCGGATGCGGAGCTGCTTCCGGCGGAAGTACATCGGATTCGTCGGCATCGGACGTTTCTTCTTCCGGCTCCGGGGAAGAGACTTCTTCAGAATCTCTGACGGGGAGTGGATCTGAGGATGCTGCTGGCAGCGGCGATACGGCGAATACCGCTTCCGTGGCGAATGATTATTATCTGGATCTGTCAGATCTGGGAATGAATCTTACCATTTATCTTCATCTGGATGAGGATGAAACCTTTCAGTTTTCCAATACGCTGAGCTTTGAAACGGTGAAAAGCGGCGGTACTTACGTGGAATCTGACGGAGAGTATCTGATGGTGTTTGACTCGATCAATGGGGAGGATTACTCCGTTTCGGATGGCTATACCAGCAGCTTTGTTGTGACAGAGGATGGAAGCCTGGATTTCAGTGCGGGTCAGTATGTTTATTACGGCTCTACTCATATTATGACGGTGTCGGAGGATGATGAGACGATAAAGCTGGCCGGTGTGGTGGTTCCGGACGATTATGACGAGCCGGATACCTCCTCTGAATTTCAGACCGGGAGCTATGCGTGTGAGGACGTGACAGAGGGAGATGTCGTTTACTCGCATGTCATTACCTTTTATGAGGATGAAACTTATCTGCTGGTGACCAGCTATGAGACGGCTGATGGTCTGGGGATGGCATATGAAATGGGCGAATACGGTGTCAGCACGACGCAGCTTGCGCTGGAGCCGGAGGATGCGGATCGCGTTTCCTGCGAGATTGCGGACGCGGATAATCTGACCGTGTCGATTCTGCCGTATCCGGGAGCGGAGGAGAGAGAAACGTTTTCTTTTACAAGAATAGAGGAAGCGGATCTGCTTGCGGAGCTTTCCGGGGAAGGCACCGTCACAGGAAGCGATGAGACCTTTGCTGTGACCGTGAAGCTCTATGCGGATGGAAGCTATGAATCGCTCGCGGAGGATTTTACAGAGTATGGGGTTCTGACGATTGATACATCGAACGGTTATATGAAGCAATACCCGGATCACCCGGAGACCGGGGTGCGCGGCCTGAATCAGATCACGACCGTGCCGGCGGGAAGCTGTTCCTTTGAAAACGGAAGCTTTACCTTATCTGGTCTTCGCGTGCGAAAATCCTCCGGACTGACCAGGTACGAGACGACGGTGAGCGAGGAGTAATAGAATCGAACGATCGATCGGCAAAAGTCCGAAGCAATCCGAAACAATCCGAAACAATCCGTTCATTGGCTTTGCAGCCCAAATTATAGAAACGGAAAAACGTATAAAAGAAAAGCGCAAATAAGAGAAAACACAAAAGAGTAAAAAAGAAAAGCACGAGAAACGCAAAAATAAAAAGCAAAGGAAGGCATATTACATATGGAATCATCACAGAAGTTTTTTGACTGGGCGTTTAAGCAGCGCGCACAGCATGTCCTGGACATGTACAACGGAAAAATGGAGTCGAAGGAAAAGCTGTTTCTGAATTTCTGCTCCCATGAGCCGGCATTTGTCTCTTACGGTCCGGCGGGACCGAACGCCAGTGTGAAGGGTGTGGGTTTTCTGCCGAAGGATGAATATCTGGAGGAGACGCTGGAGGCGTATATTGCGCATATTAAAACCTGGGATCCGGCGGATAAGACCTATGGAAAACGGGGAATGGAGCTGCTGCTGAAATACATGTATGGGGAAGACGCCTGGGATCGGGTAGATCTGACAAGGCTTGGCAGCCTGGAGATGGCGAAGCGCCACAGCTGGATCAATTATCAGGTCAATAAGGAAGCGGCGCTGTTATTTCATCAGCCGCCCGGAATTTCCTATAAATTAAAAGGAAAAATCGAGATCTATGACGAGACCGCTTCCGGTAAGAGGGAGCTGTATCAGCAGTTTATCAATGCGCAGCATGACGTGTATCATACGCCGGACATGAATCGATGGCTGAGCTATCCAGCTTACATTTTCCGGATAGAGGAGATTTATGATAATTCGGCGTCTCCGAACGGATTCGGGCGCCAGTTGGCCTATCCGGTGCCAGAAGCGGCAGAGGTTGAAGAATAAGCGGGGAAAACCGCATTTTGGAGGAGTCATGCATCAGAAAGGAAAAACAAGAGCTCCGGTCGGGCGCAGACGCGGACAACAGAGACTGTGTGCACTGCTGCTGGCAGTATGTATGGTTCTGAATCTCACCGGCTGCGGCACCACGATTGATTCGAGGAAGACGGACGATTCCTCTACCCTGTATGTCGGATACGTGGGGACATCCATGCCGACCTCCTTTATGCCATGGCTTTCCAGGGACGGGATCGCACCGACCGTGTCCAGCATGATTTACAGCACCCTGTTTGGCTATGACAGCGAGACGGGCGAGTATACGCCTTCCCTGGCAAAGCAGTGGTGCTATGTGGATCTGAGCGGAAACCCGCTGACCGATGACGGAACCTTTGACGGCGAGATTGATTATGAGGCGGTAGACGAATATTACAGTGCCTCTTCCGAGGACTATATGGTCGTGCGCATTGAACTGTTTGACAATGTTTACTGGAGTGATGGGGAAAAGGTGACCGTAGAGGATGTATATTATTCGTTTGATATCGCTACGGATTATGACCTGAGCAATCATGCCGGGGCACTGGCCTGGACGTCGGATCTCTGCCACGAATCTTCCGGAGGGGAGCTTGTGAAACAGGGCATGTTTACCGCGGAGCACCCGGATTACAGCGGTACCTATGTTATTGAAGAGGGGGAGGAGGATACGGTGATGTACCTTCTCGTCAATAAGGTTTTGGGTGCGGTGACGACGCTGTTTGAGACCATCCTGATTTTGCCGCGGCACATCTGGGAGCCGCTGGTCACAGAGGAGCAGCAGCTGAATAATAAGGATCCGCAGGGAGAGTTCCTGGAACAGTATGAGAATCCGGTCGGCTGCGGTGCCTGGATCCTGAATACGGAAGAGACGAACAGCCAGATGATTGTGCTGGACCGGAATCCGGATTACCACATTACCGCCGAGGATGGAAGCGCGCTATACAAGGTGGACAAGATCAAAATTCTGCTTTACCTGGATTCGAATACCGCGATTTTTGCGCTGCGCAAGGGTTATGTGGATCTGCTGGATACCTCGATCAGCTCGGATTATCTGAAGCTGTTTGAGGAAGAGGAGGATATCTATGTGTCCCGGGCAGCCGGTACGAATACCACCTGTCTGGTGTTGAATGTGAATCCGTCCGATCCTTATAATGAGGGAATGAAGGTGCTGCTTCAGGATGAGGATTTCCGCAGGGCACTGGCTTTGGCAATTGATCAGGAGGAGTTGATTGAGAAGGTCTTAAACGGAGCCGGAACGACGGCCTCCGCAGGGCTGATCCTGAGTTCCAATGAGCTTTTATATAATGAAGCTTCTGATATTTTATCGGGGGATCTGGACGAGCGGCTCAAGGAAGCGAACGCAATACTGGACGCTATGTATCCCGAGAAGGATAAAAGCGGATACCGTCTGGTCGATGGAGAGCGGATCAGCTTTGAGATTCTGACGTCTTCGGGCAACCAGGATCTGGTGTCGTATTTGCAGCGGCAGTTTCTGAAGATCGGAATTGAAGTCACATTCAAGGCTTCCGGGTCTTCTCCGGAGACGACCTATCTCTATGTGAGCAATTTTGATATCACAGTACAGTCAGTCATCCTGAATATGTCGAATGCGGATGTGATGTATAAATCGCATTTTGTCACGACGGAGCGCTCCTCCAATTACGGAAAATACCAGGATGAGGAACTGACTGCGCTGATAGAGGAGATGCGCTATACCCTGAATCAGGATTACAAGGTGGAGCTGCTTAAGGAGCTGCAGGAGGCTGTCGCGGAGACGTATTACAAGATTCCTCTTTATTCCGCGGAAACCTTGTCCGTGGCGCGGACCGACCGGTTCGAGGGATATGTTTCGGTGGCGGGCTCTACGCTGTTTAACAGCGAGACACTGCAGAATCTGGTGAAGGTGGGGTGAAGCAATGGGGAAAATTTATATTGTCAAACGAATCCTGTATACCTTTTTTGTGTTTGCGGTGGTCGTGACGCTCTGCTTTTTTATTCCCCGCATCGGGGTGGACGATCCATGCTCCCGCTATTATCCGTCGCAGGGAAATATGACGGACGAGCAGTATGAAATCATCAAGGAACTGACCAGAGAACAGTACGGTCTCGACGGCACTACCTGGTCACAGTATTGCCGCTATGTGGCAAAGCTCTGCCGGGGAGATCTCGGGACCTCCTACAAATCCGGGAATCCACGTGTGCTGGATCTGATTCTGGAACGCCTGCCCTGGACACTGGTGCTGTCCGTGTCAAACATGCTGATCTCCGTGTTTTTCGGAGTGCTGATCGGCGCATTCTGCGCCTGGAAGCGGGGCGGCTGGCAGGATCGGGCACTGATGAATGCCTCAACGATTACGACTGCGGTTCCTTCCTTTTTCCTGGCTCTGCTGCTTTCGCTGCTGCTGGGATTTACCTGGGAGATCTTTCCGGCCTACGCGGATCAGAATCTGGTCTCCTCATTCCGGTGGGATGCCGCTCATATCGCGAATGTGGCCTACAATGCGGCGCTTCCGGTAATCAGCTGCTCTATCGGCGGGATTGTGGGATACGCGCAGAATACGAGGAACAGTGTGATTGCGGTATCAAATGAGAATTTTATCATTACGGCAAAGGCGAAGGGGCTTTCCAATAATGGCGTGATCTATAAGCATATGCTGCGCAATGCCATGCTGCCGATTGCGACCAGCCTTGGCATGAGCATTTCCGGACTGATCGGCGGCTCGGTGGTGATCGAGCAGATTTTCAACTGGAATGGAGTCGGCACGCTGTTTCTGGAGGCGAATAATACGAATGACTATCCTTTGATGATGGGGATCATGATCTTTCTGTCGGCGTTCGCGCTTGCGGCGAATCTGGTCACGGATCTGTGCTACAGCCTGCTGGATCCCCGCGTCACCCTGGGGGAAAAGCGATGAAGAGTATCATGGAAGAACTGAAATCGTTTGGGAAAAGCTGTGTAGATCTGGTGAAACAGATCTGGTACCATAAGCAGGGACGGGTCGGGCTGATCGTGGTTCTGTTTGTGATATTTTTAGCGATTTTTGCCGCTGTCCGTGCTCCTTATGAACCATATGACGTGACGCAACGCGCGGACAAGGGACTTTCTCCCTGCCTCGCGCAT
>JAJQFO010000266.1 GCA_021201095.1 Lachnospiraceae bacterium | reverse complement strand
TTCACAGCAATGCCCACACGGTCACAGTCTGGGTCTGTGGCAAGCAGAAGATCTGCATTGCACTTTGCGGCATACTCCATACCAAGTGCCATTGCTTCCTTAATTTCCGGATTAGGATAAGGACATGTCGGGAAGTTCCCGTCAGGTTTCTCCTGCTCGGATACAACCGTGATATTGCTGTACCCACTCTCCTTTAATGTCCGCAACACCGGCTTCAAGCCAGTACCATTCAGCGGAGAATAAACGATAGAAACGTCTTTTTTAATTTCATCTCCGAAAAGGACAGACTGCTTCTTCACTTCCTCCACAAACGCCATATAGATATCATCAGAAATGTAGGATATCTTTCCTTCCGTGATGCCATGTTCAAATGTTTCTGTTTTTACGTCATCAAAAATATCCAGCTTTTCGATTTCAGCCAAAATATCAGCTGCCGCCTCTGTAGTAATCTGGCAACCGTCTGCCCCATAAACCTTATATCCGTTATACTTAGATGGATTGTGGGAAGCGGTCACCATAATTCCAGCTGCACAGCCCAACGCCCTCACCGCATAAGAAAGGCAAGGTGTCGGCGTCAATTCCTTATAGATGGATACCTGAATACCGTTCGCTTCGAACACACCTGACGCAACCTGCGCAAACAGGTCAGACTTAATGCGAGAATCATAGCTTACAGCGATTTTCCATCTATCTTCTGGAAAATTCTTTTTCAAATAGTTGGAAAGTCCCTGCGATGCCTTTGCAACTGTATACACGTTCATACGGTTTGTGCCAGCACCGATGACACCACGAAGTCCACCTGTGCCGAAAGCCAGGTCGCGATAAAAAGCATCCTCGATATCGGCTTCTCCCATACTCTTTAGCTCATTTACAATATCCGAATCAGCAGTCGCTTTATTTATCCAGCGTTTATATTCTTGAGATATGGTCATTGGTTCCATGATTTACTCCTCCAGATTGTCTTTTCTATTACCTTGTTCCTCTTGCAGATATACCGTCATAATCATCGTGTGTACAGAACTTCCAACTTTGATTTCGTTGTTCATACACATTTCCACAGCCCTCGTCAGAGGAACAACTAATACATCAATATCTTCTGACTTATCCAATTGTTGGTCCGATACTTTCATTGCATTTTTTGCAAGGAACATATACAGTTTACTGTTGCACTTAGATGGACTGTCGATAGAGACACCTAGATACGTCCAATCCTCCGAAGCATACCCGGTTTCTTCAAAAAGCTCCCTCTTTGCTGCAGTCTGCGGATTCTCACCATCTTCAATGCCTCCCGCTGGCAATTCGATTAGAGTACACCCCACAGGGTACCGGTACTCTTTCTTCAAAACCAGGTTTCCGCATTGATCCAATGCCGCCACAATAACGACTCCTATTAATTCAACAACATAGTAGTCATCTACTATCAAGCCATCAGGAAACAGCACCTTATCCTTGTGTACCGTCAGCCACTGATTTTTCAGGGATTCGTGGGACGATATGCATTTCCATTCTTCCAATCTCTATCTCCTAAAATAACTCTCGCTCAATCTCTCCTAAACAAATCCCTTGTATAAACCTTCTCACTACAATCATCCAAACAACTATCATATCGATTAGCAATAATCGCTTGACTCCGCTCTTTAAACGTAGACAAATCGTTTATAACAAGGCTTCCAAAGAAAGTGCTTCCATCTTCAAGCGTAGGCTCATATATAATCACAGTCGCACCTTTGGCCTTCACCCTTTTCATTACTCCCTGGATAGAGCTCTGACGGAAGTTATCTGAATTGCTCTTCATAGTAAGCCGGTAAACACCGATAGTGCATGACTTTTCAGCCCCGGCCTCATAATCTCCGCGATTATAGTAGTCATAATACCCGGCCATATGTAAAACTCGATCTGCTATGAAATCTTTTCTGGTTCTGTTACTATCTACGATTGCCTGAATCAAGTTTTCAGGAACATCCGCATAGTTTGCCAGCAACTGCTTTGTATCTTTCGGCAAACAGTAACCACCATATCCAAAGGACGGGTTATTGTAGTGAGAACCAATTCTCGGATCGAGGCAAACTCCTTCGATAATCTGTTGTGTATTCAGCCCTTTCATCTCTGCATAAGTATCGAGCTCGTTGAAATAAGAGACACGTAATGCAAGATATGTGTTTGCAAAGAGTTTAACTGCTTCCGCTTCAGTAAAGCCCATGATTAAAGTATCAATGTCTTCTTTGATTGCGCTCTCTTGCAGAAGATCAACGAATATGTTAGCCGCTTTTACCAATCTGGCGTTCTCCACATCCGTACCAACGATTATTCTGCTCGGATATAGGTTGTCATATAATGCCTTACTTTCCCGAAGAAATTCCGGGCTAAAGATGATGTTGTCACAGTGAAACTTTTCTCTGACACTTGCGGTATATCCCACAGGAATCGTAGATTTAATAACTATGATAGCATCCGGGTTGTTTTCTATTACAAGCCGAATTACATCTTCAACAGCACTCGTATCAAAATGCTGTGTTTTGCTATCGTAATTCGTTGGAGCTGCTATTATCACAAAATCGGCAGTAGAATAAGCAGCCTTTCCGTCCAATGTGGCGGTCAGGTCAAGCTCCTTCTCTGCCAGATATTTCTCTATGTAATCATCCTGGATGGGGCTGATCTTCTTATTGATCTTTTCTACCTTGTCAGCCACAATATCAACTGCCGTGACTGTGTTATGCTGTGCCAGTAACACAGCAAGGCTTAATCCCACATATCCAGTTCCGGCAACTGCGATCCTGTACTTTCTATCTCCATTCATCATGCTGTTTTCTACTCCCTGAATCTATTTTTGAAAATATCTATCTTAAACACGACAGACAGCGGGTAGAGAATTTCTCCATCCGCTGCGGCAATTCTACTCTCCTTAATGTCGGCCAAAATGTCCATCTCCCCGAAGTACCAGCCATACAACTTTTGGTATCGATATAAACATTTTCATTATAAAAATGCTCTAACAATGACAGGCGCATAAAGTCATCCTGCTCCCACAGCCTGAAGAGACAGCATATTTCTGTCCTGACTGTTTATCTGATTTCTGCACAAATTCGTTTCGGCCAATGGCTCCCATACAAATCCTATCCCATCCAGCATCTGAATCTGTTTTTCGCTTAAACACCCATTCTTTTTTGCAACGCGCTGGTGGGCAACCCAGGCATACAATACTCCGCCACTTTTCCCCCGATAACTATGCGGTATATTTCTCAGACTTCCATATTCCTTCACGTAGGCTTCCGCATCCCGATACATTCGCAGCCACGTTTTCTGGAGCTTGACTTCTTGTGGAACCAACAACTGTTCCAGGGGAAGATCTGACAAAAGTGCCGCCTGTTCCGAAGTCAGTTTTCCTGCTTCCAGGTATTGCTTCTGCCTTGCGAGCCAGATCCGAAGTCGGACACCATCCACCACGGTGTCATACGGAATATCCAATGTGTCTTTTTCCTGATACCAGGCTTTTACTAATGCAAGCTTGCTTTCCCAGGCATCCGCCTGCCAGTCACTGCTGATTGAATTCAGGCGCTGGATGCGTTCTTCGGAAAGTTTTCCTTTTTTAAACAGGCTGCGCTGCCGCTGCAGCCATACGCCCAGCTTGCAGCCATTATCTGCTACATAACTGGTCGGGACCTGCAGAGTGCCATGCTCTTTTTGGTAAGCTGCGGCTGCCTGAAATCCTTTTTCCCACTTGTCTTCATTCAGGTCAGTCCAGACCATGCCGATCGCATCAAGGCGTCTTACCTGTTCTTCCGTAGGCGGAGTTCCTTTTGCGGCACCCGCATGCAGGGCCCGCAGCCGGTAAATCCAGGTGCCAAGGCGTATCCCATCCTCTGTCAGGTAACTAGCCGGAACGTTGAGGTTACGGTGTTCCCGGTAATAGCTGGCGGCCGCCGCGTAATTCCGCTCCCAGAAATAATCCAGCACATCCCAGATCATGCCAAGATCGTCCAGTTTTTGTATCCGTTCCGGTGTCAGAAATATCTGACGGCCGCCGGCGCTCTTTAAAGCCCGAAGATCAGAGAGCCAGGCGCCAAGTGCAACACCTTCTTCATCCACATACTTTGCCGGGGCGTTCAGATCGCCGTATTTCTCGCGGTACCGCTTTGCTGCAGCATAGTACCGCTCCCATTTCAGATCAGCAGCCGCCTCCCAGACCATTCCAATGGAATCCAGCCTGCGGATGCGTTCTTCCGTAAGAGTGCCGGTAAGCTGTCCTTTGCGGATTCTCCTCTGGTTGGCGATCCAGTTTCCCAGGGCATAGCCGTCTGCCGTAATATATCTGCAGGGAACCTCCAGGTTCCCATTTTCCTCATAAAATGTCTTTGCCTGCGCAAACATCAGATCCCAGGACGCAGTCAGCGTGTCATTCAGTTTTGCGAATAGTTTGCGGCAGTCCTGCAGCTCGTCTATGATCCGGAAATGTTCATTTACAATCAGCTCATCCTCTCCAAGGCTGCGGTAATAGGAAGTCACCAGCTGCATCTCTTCCTCCAAAGAATCGATGCTCCAGAGGGCTTCTATATTCGAGACCACGTCGAAAATGTCAGAGGCACCAGACCTGCTGGCGGATAATGCCCGTCCAATCTGCTGCTTATAGACAACCGGGGAAACCGTCGGGCGCAAAAGGATGACACCGCTGATGCCTTCCACATGAATCCCCTCATTGAGCGCATCAATGCAGTAAAGGAGGCGCAAATGCGTGTTATCATTATCATTCCGGAAGCTGTCAAACTCCCTGTCTGCCCCCGGATCGTTAGAATAAAGAGAATAAACATGCGGGTGCGGATCTACCTTTGCAAACCAGTCCAGGTGCTCCAGCATTTCATCCATATGTTCCTTGCTTGAACAGAACACAATGTACTTCCCGGTCCGATTAGTCATATGCTTATCAAAGATCACATCCAGCCCGTCCGCCATTTCCAGCGTGCGGCGCAGCTCTTCCAGGTAACGGTCACATTCGTCACGGACAAGCTTGCTCCTGCACTGGCTGA
>JAJQFO010000206.1 GCA_021201095.1 Lachnospiraceae bacterium | reverse complement strand
CAAAATAAATCTCCGGGGTTTTCCTGATCTCCTTGGAGACATTGTTGTAGAAGCTGTGACGCAGAAACTCAATCGCTGCCCTCGCCCCCAGATAAGAACCGCCAATACCAATCACCAGCAGCACCTCGCTGTCGGCCTGAATTTTCTTTGCCGCCTTTTTGATGCGTGCAAATTCTTCCTTGTCATACTCAGTCGGAAGGTCGATCCATCCAAGGAAATCATTGCCGGCTCCGCTGCGGGATGTCAGCTCGTCCTTTGCGGCCATCACAATCTTCTTCATTGATGCCATTTCATTTGCGCCGACTACACCGGCTGCTTTTGAATAATCAAACGTCACTTTACTGCTCATATCCACATCTCCTCTTTTTATCTCTGCCTGCGATCAGTCAACCCAGTATATCTTTTTCGGTTTTCCGCCGCAATTTTGTACTCGTGGTCATCCTTATCTCTGACCCCTCTTGCATTTGCTCAGGGCATCGGAGCAGGTCTCTGTTCCCGCAGTCGGCACAGTCACCACAGGCGCCACAAGCGCCACAAGCGCCATAGTCGCCACAGTTATCTGACCGTCCAGTCATCTTTACGCCATTTTCGAACCCCCACGCTGTACCCTGGCCCATCGTCAACAGCTTCTATGATCCGTCAGCCCTGAACGTTCGTACATAGCTTGTACTTAGCAAGCCTATTCTAGCAAACCGCGCCCGGTTTCGCAACCCTTATTGGGAAAGAAATTCACTTAAAACCTCCCGAATGAGCCGTTCCTGTTCCTTCGGATCCATTTCACGAAGCAGCTGGGCTCCCCGCTCACTTCTGGCTTCGGAACGATCCGCATCCGAGACGGCACTCTCACGCATCCCTGTTTTCACACGAGAAAGATTCTCCCGGAGTTCATTTTTATCTCTCCGCGAACGAACCGCATCTGTGCTTCTTTGCACCCTCGTCTGTTCAGAAACCAGATCCGAATACGGTCCGGCCGGGCTCCCCGCAGCCTCATTCCCCTGCGTTCGCATCTGATCGGAGGCTTCCCGGTCGGAACGGATCTGATCGGAAATTTCCCGGGATGAGCGCCTCTGATCTGAAATTCCTCTGGACGAACGTGTCCGGCCGGAGCCTTCCGCCTTAGCACGGCGTTTTGCCCGGCGTCCTCCCCAGATTGAAACAGCTGGTGTCTCTTCCCCGACCGCGTCAGCCTCCATTTCAGATATTTCCTCCTGCTCTTGGCGACCGCCTGTTACGCCGCTGTTCTCCAGATAATCGCGCAGGCAGACCTCCAGCGCCCGGCTCTGGTAACCGGTATCTGCAATCCCATAAGCAAATGCCGTCAGGACAACCGCGCCTGCTCCCAGCCAGAAATATACATTTCCGTTTATGAGCGGCGCACCGCCCTGCAGACGCGCCATTGTTCCGGCAAAGGCACAAAGCAGACTTGCCGTAAGGCATCCAATCCCCAGTCTCCAGAATCCATGAAGGCTGATCCCGGCGACGCGATACTCCAGTAAGCTTTTCTGGATCAGAGCCTGAATATCTCCCACCTGCCCGTTTAAATGACCGCAATATTGAAATCTCTGCCGCAGCTGCTGCAGAAAACGCCCCTCCGGAGCCCCGGTATTTCTCGTATTTTTCAGCAGACCGTCATAAATCCGTCTCAGGATCATCTGGCTGACCACGCTCACCGCGCATGCAGCCGCAAGTACGTAAAGCAAAACATTCTTTTCCATGATGAACCGCAGCATAACTGTTCCCCCTTTTATGGAAAAATACCGGAAAAGCAAAGCACAATACACAACTGCCCGCGTTTCCATTTTATGAACCTGCCCGGCGCGGCAATCCCAAACCAGATACGCCGCCCTCCAATCCACATGACAAATCGAAAGTCCGGCTTTGCCCGCAGCTTGCCGTCCTGTTGCAGCCGCAGGATTTCTCGTTCGGGACAGATGGTCTGGCCATCCGCGAAGGCGCCTTTCGCTGCATCTGCCCGGGTGCCGCCCATTATAGCCGGTAAAATCTGATTTGCAAAGCAAAATCGTTCGACTTTTTCTCCATGGAATCTATTGTGAAGTTCAAAAAAGGGGTGCCAAATCACTATCCGGCAGCACTTATATATCCGTACTCCTACAGAGACCTTTGCTGCTCAGCTCTCATTAACATGTCCGTACCCGCAAAATGTCCATACTGGCAAGGCAAGTATGAACAAGAGCGCGAATCGCAAAGCGTATTCTATTGCGCGGCTCTCAGGCTTTTGCAAGTCTCTCCAGAAGCCCTTCAGCCAGCCTCACACAATGCTGCGCAGCCTCGCGCTCAAAGGCCGGATAATCCATCGAAGCGCTGTCGTCTGCCTTGTCCGATATTGCCCGCAAGATCAAAAATGGAATGTCATTAAGGTATGCGCTCTGCGCGATCGCAGCTCCTTCCATCTCCGTACAGCTCCCTTTGAAATTCGAAACAATCCGCTCCTTCGTCTCCCTGTCAGCGACAAACTGGTCTCCGCTGACAATCCGTCCATGATGGATCCCGATCTCCGGATTCACTTCACGGCACACCGCCTCGGCAAGTGCTGCAAGAGAAGCATCCGCTTCAAAGGAAAATACCGGCATCTGCGGGATCTGTCCCAGCGGGTAGCCAAAATTAACCGCATCCATGTCGTGATGCAGGACATCCTTTGAGATCACAATGTCCCCAATATTAATGCTGGCGTCCAGCGAACCCGCCACACCTGTATTGATCACACAATCCACTCCAAAATCATCTACAAGAATCTGTGTACACACAGCCGCATTTACCTTGCCGATCCCGCTGCGGACCACAACTGCAGGCATCCCGGAAAGCTCCCCCTCGCAGAATATCATCCGGGCTTTCTCTACTTCGTGCCGATCTGCCATATCCGATTTCAGCTTTTCCACTTCAATCTCCATCGCCCCGATAATTCCAATTTTTTTCATTTAAAATCTCTCCCTTCTTGAATACTGTCGGGCATATTCTGCACCTTTGTTTCAATCGCATGCGAATTTCCCTTTTGCTTATCTAATAACTGAGATGCCCGAAATCACCGCCTGCCATCAGATACGCAGGCGGCAGCAAACTCTTTATTATCTTTAATCAGAGCTCCGTTCTATCTTGAAAAAATCCCGCAAAAACGTTATACTTGCCGGGAAAGGAGGTCTTATTATGGATTACAGCCCAAAGGGTGTTTGTTCCAAAGCCATCCACATTGATATGGACGGGGACACCATCAAACATGTAGAATTCGTCGGCGGCTGCTCCGGCAACACACAGGGCGTGGCCCGGCTTGTAGAAGGAATGAAAGCCACCGACGCTATTTCCCGCCTTGAGGGGATCCGCTGCGGATTCAAATCTACATCCTGCCCGGATCAGCTCGCGCAGGCGTTAAAGCTGGCTCTGCAGCAGTAATCATCCGTTCCTTTCGCATTTTGCATAATCGCAAATAGTGCGGATGCGAGGCGAGTCTTGTAAGAAAAACATCTGCGCTGCCTGCCGGTCAGTGTCGATATGTACCTCCGGCAGGCAGCAGAAGCATCATCATCGTTCCCCGCCTCTCAATATATGGTCTTTATTCGGTCTTTTACCAGTAAATCGTGATCAGATAAAAATTATCATCCGTATGATACCGATAGCTCCAGCTGGACTCTCCATTCTGATTCATGAGATATTGCCCTGCATCATTCAGAAGATCTCCCTCAAAAAGTGCCTCCTGCGCTTCCTGGTATGCTTCCTCACTGCCAAACTTCATCATGGTACGGGCATCTCCCGCCCAAACAGACTCCATCAGAGCCTGGTAAATCACATCCCGGTCAAAGCTGTCATAATACATATTGTTCAGCTTGTAATAATCATAGGCGTCTGACGTACACTCCGGCAATTCAACAGAGTCGCCCGGTACATGCGTCTTAAATAAATCCTGCTCTGTACAGCACAGGTAATTATAACTGATCGTGCTCTCTGATGTATAGCCATCCATATTTCCGGCAAACACCGGGTCACCCCATGTGACATCTACATAATAGTAATACTCCTCGGCGGATGCCGACGGAACACCCGCAAGCGTCTCGTCCAATGCTCCCGCCTCCGTGATTCGCACCATGTTCCATCCATGGTCGCCGCCTCCGGCGATTGTTCCGGTAATATAAGTGCAAAACAGCCCCATTCGATGAAGGATATACTGAAATGCCCGTGAATAGCCGGCGCATACCGACGAATGATAAAGCAATGCACTCTGGACATTCTGAGAATCTACGCTGTTAATATCGTACTCTGTCGTATCAATGAGATACTCATAAACATATTTAATTTTCTCATAATCCGTTGCGTCCGCAGAAATCTGTGCGATACAGACATCAGCTGCCGCCTCCAGCTCTGCACTCATCGCGTCGCGCTCCTCAGACTCCACCGTCACATCAAAAGAATACGACACCACTGTCCCTGTCAGACTCGATTCCTCCACCTGTGCGCTCGTACCCGTCCAGAAAATTTCAGGATGATCCGCCAGAACTGCGTAATAAGCTGTCCAGAAATTCTCTACAGAAACAGATGACAAAAAATCTCCTGAATCCTCATATCGCATCAGATGCACATAAATCTCCCGGTATGCCTCGTGAAGCTCCTCCGATATATGATCATAATAGTACTCCTCCACGGAAGAAGCGTATCCCTCCTCCTCTGCCGCTTCCTCCCAGGTCTCCTCGTTTCCGGTCAGCTCATATTTTACCCGCGTAACCACTCCGCTCCTCGTCAAAAGAGCCGCGCAGAACAATACACACAGGAAAAACCCAAGCATGCCTGCCATCTGCTGCACCAGACGAAACCCTTTTCTTTTCCGCCGCTCAGTAATTACTCTCTGATTATCGGAATATCTCATACAATCGTTCCCCTCTTGTTCGAATAAAAGAAAGCGGCCTCTTCCCGGCAGAATGACCGCTTTTTCGCGCTGAGTGTTGCACAAGCTCTTTTGCCCAGTGCTTTCGTATATGTGTTCTTCACGTGCCAGTGTTTATTCATCAGTGACTTAGTCCATCCTTGCCAGAAAAGACCATATCTTTTGCAGACGAAAAATACACAGTTTTTTACGGAACTGTTACTGGCCCTCCTTTCTCCGTTTTTTCTCTGGCCGTTCGGCTGCATAAAGAATAAAATAAAATATAGATATAGAAAGAAGAGAATGCCGTTCTTTTACTGTCAAAAATTCCTTTCTCTCTCATCCTTCCTTGACTTTTTTCTAATCCGGGGTAAACTGTAAACAAAATCTGTTTCAAAATGGAGGATTTAAATGAAAAAGATCGTTCTCACCGGCGGTGGCACTGCCGGACATGTCACACCCAATATCGCCCTCGTTCCTCGTCTGCGAGAGCTTGAATACGATATCTATTATATAGGTTCCTATGACGGTATCGAAAAAAAGCTGATCGAGCAGCAGGGCATCCCATATACCGGCATTTCCTCCGGAAAGCTGCGCCGGTACTTTGACCTTAAAAACTTTTCAGACCCTTTCCGCGTGGCAAAGGGATATTTTGAGGCCAAAAAAGCATTGAAAAATCTCCGGCCGGACATTATTTTTTCAAAGGGCGGCTTTGTAGCTGTCCCCGTCGTACAGGCGGCTAAAAGCCTTCACATCCCGGTCATCATCCATGAATCCGATATGACCCCGGGGCTTGCGAACAGACTTTCTCTGCCAGCCGCAACAAAGGTGTGCTGCAATTTTCCGGAAACCCTTAAGAATCTTCCTGAAGGGAAAGCCATCGTCACAGGTTCCCCGATTCGCCAGGAGCTGCATAACGGAAATCGTCTGGCAGGCATGAAATTCTGCGGATTTACCGCCAAAAAGCCTGTCCTGCTCGTTATCGGCGGCAGTCTCGGTTCCGTAGCAGTCAACCAGGCCATCCGGGGAATTCTCCCGGAGCTGCTGAAGAATTTTCAGGTTGTCCATCTTTGCGGGAAGGGCAATCTGGATGAAAGTCTGCGCCATACCACCGGCTATATCCAGTTTGAGTACATCCAGGAGGAACTGCCCGACCTGTTCGCACTCGCTGATGTCGTTGTCTCCAGAGCCGGTGCAAACGCGATCTGCGAGCTTCTGGACCTGCGCAAACCAAACCTTCTGATTCCGCTCCCGGCAGCCTCCAGCAGAGGAGATCAGATTTTAAACGCGCGTTCTTTTGAAAAGCAGGGATTCAGCGAAGTCCTGATGGAGGATACGATCACCCCCGAGCTCCTTCTTTCCAGAATCAATCAGCTTTACCAGAATCGCCAGAATTATATCACTGCTATGGAACAAAGCGAGGCAAGCGATGCCGTCGCCAAAATAACCTCCCTGATTGAAGATGCCGTACATGCCGCGACATAAGCCAGAATGCCAGCACAATACAACCATTTCGTCCACAATACAACTGTGATGCCTCACCACAGTCTGCCGATTGCCAGCGGCATTTCGGCATAATTTTTACGTTTTTCATGCGGTCTTCACGGGGAGAGTGAAGGCCGCATGAAAATCACGTCTACTCTACATCTCCCAGAAATTCACCACGATAATGTTCCCGGATATAAGCTCTCGCCCTGCTGATTCTTGAGCGAACCACATCAGCCGAAACATGCAGAAATTCCGCCGCTTCGCTGTATGACAATTCCTGCACAACACACAGGACAATTACTTCATACCATGCCACATTCACCTTCTCCAGATCTTTCAGAATACGCTCTGCCAGTTCCTTCCGGACATACTGCTCCTCCGGAGAATCCACAGTCCCACACTGCAGAGAGCCCCTTGTCCAGAGGGCATCCGTGTCTGGATGTAATTCTGTCCAGCGCCCTCTGGATCGGAAATGATCGGTTACAGCGTTCTTCGTGCAGCGCATCAGCCAATTTCTCTCTGCAGCCGGAACAACTTCATCCATGTGCACGTAAAACTTGCAGAAAACAAGGTGTACAATATCCTCCGCAAGCTGATAATCCGAGGTCTTACCCTCAACATAAAACATCATCGATCCCCTGAATTTCTGATAGCACCCTTCAAAACGATCTTTCTCTTTCGTACTCATCCCAAATTATTCCTTCCCTCCTCATGATTGGAATAATTTCAGAATGTCTTCTTTATCTGTCTCGCTCAGCGTTCCAGGCTGCCATTTCACATTTACCGTATCGTTTTCATAACGCGGAATCAAATGAATATGGAAATGGTCTACCGTCTGACCCGCTGCCGCGCCATTGTTCTGAACCAGATTCAGCCCGTCAGCATGAAGTCCTTCTTTCAACCGTACCGCAACCTTTTTCGCAACCACAATTGCTTTTTCTGCAATCTCATCCGGCAGTTCAAACAGATTCGCTGCATGTTTCCGTGGAATAACCAGTGCATGACCCTTCGAGGCCGGCCCCAGATCCAGAATCACACGCAGATCCTCGTCTTCATACAATGTGGCCGATGGAATATCTCCCTTTGCAATTTTACAGAATACACAGTCGCATTCCAAAATAATCCCTTCTTTCTTTTTGCTGCTGCGGCACAAGCGCCGGTCGTGCCGCGTGAACACAGGCAGTTGTGTTTTTAGTTGCCCACACATACAATATCTATATTAAAAAGAATGTTATCAATTGTCAATATGGTATTTCTCACCATTTCAGTCTTTTTGTACTTTTCTAAATGATTTCACATATATATTTATCTGTTAATCAGAAGCCTTCCCGGAAATCTTCTACCGGAATTTTTTCCTCAAATATCAATTTTCTGTGAAAAAGCATTGCCAGCAAAAAGCCTGCTGCCAGTCCCCCTATATGGGCACAATTGTCCACGCCGGAAGATGTCAGCCCCTGCAGCACCGAAAGCGACGCCATCAGAAACATCCTGCGCTTCGTAAAGCTTGGTATTTTTCCCCGGTTCAGAAGGACAATGGCCAGAAGCGCTCCGATTACGGAAAAAATCGCCCCTGAAGCTCCCGCTGATACACTATAAGCTCCCGTCTGCATATCATAAATCACCGACACAATATTACCGGCAATCCCGCCCACCATATAAATAACCAGGTAGCACAGCTTTCCTCCCAGTCTTTCCAGTTCATCGCCAAGGAAGACAAGGACAAGCATATTGTTGAACAGATGCTGTATTCCAAAATGCATAAACATACAGGTAATCAGCCTGTAATATTCCCCTTCTTCTACTACAAAGGGGGCGTAATTCGCCCCATGCGTCACCATAAAATAACCGCTCGTGGTGTCGCCCAGTACGCTAAGAACAATAAATACCGCTATATTTGTCAAAACAACCGCCAGGTTCACCGGCTGTCTTGATTTGAAAAAATCTGCCGCTTCCCGCATGAAATCCCTCCACAGTCCTGTTTTCCGATTTTGCGGACAATAACAAGGATTGCCGCACAGCAGAAAATCGGTGTCGTTCCCGATTTTCCGTGCAAATCAGAACCTTTTTCGCGATTGGTGCGGTTACAGAATACCATGTTTTCTTTTGGTACGTCAATACCTGTCCGTCAACGGTTTACAATGGATTCGCCCGCAGCGGGTGCGCGGTGCGAGTGTAGCGTGTTTCCCCGTAACTTTTTTATTGCACCAGACCAGATGGTGTGCTACACTTATCCGCAGTCAGATATCCGCTGCAGGTAATTTCTTAAGTCTTAATGGTGGATGGGCTCTTTATGGCTCCTGCCGCCTGTGCATGACTCGCTGCTTCGCAGAAATCACAATCACTTGCATCGGAGAAATTACCAGACCGATAACAACCCGGTCAACAGGAGGAACCTATGGCGGACATTGCATATATCAGGCTGATTGAAGAAATTTCATTAAACGCATGGCCATCTCACAAAATGGAGCTTTATGATGGATGGCTGATTCGTTTTTCGCATAATTACACACATCGGACAAACAGTGTCACCCAGGTTGGTGCTTCTCTGATTCCGATCGAGGAAAAAATAGAATACTGTGAAAAAATATACCAGAATTATCACACACCTTCTATTTTTAAAATCAGCCCGCTGACTGATGCTTCCTTTGATTCACTTCTGGACAAAAAAGGATATGAAATCCAGCATACAACAGAAGTAATGACTATGGATTTCGAAAATTTCCGCCCGTGGCCGTCCATTTCTGCCGAATATGAATACTTTGGGAGGAATTCAGGTCTTCCTTCGTTTGTCGTGTACCCTGGAAACACAGTCGTATTGCTTCAGGATCGGATCACAGACGAGTGGATCACTTCTCTTTTCCGGTTGAATGGCACTACTAACCCGACGCTTCGCCGTATTGTTCCATCTATGTTTAAGGCGATTCCAAAAGAGACCATCGTAGCCAGTATTGAAATCGATGGACGCATGGTTGCATCAGGGCTGGGAATCCTGGATCGCGGTCATGTGGGGCTGTACGCCATCTATGTCGACGCCAGCTGCCGCCGAAAGGGGTTTGCCCGCGCGATTTGCAGCACTATCCTGACAGAAGCACAGAAAAAGGGCATGAAAACCGCATACCTGCAGGTTGTGCAGGGGAATGTCTGTGCCAAAAATCTTTACTCATCCCTCGGTTTTGGCGACCTGTATACCTATTGGTTCCGCGTACACGCAAATCCGCCGGAACAGAAATCTGCTAAATAGTAAGGAGCAGCAGTGGGAAGCCATCCGTGCTTCCCCTGACTAGCTTTTTATCACATGATATTCCACATCAGCAAATGAGACCGTATCTCCTTCCTTAATTTCCCGCTCCTCCTGCGGGTTCAGCCGTTCGCCATTGACAAAAGTACCGTTTTTACTATTCATATCTTTCAAAAAACAGAGTCCTTCTCTGATCTGAATCCGCGCATGCATTCTGCTCACCGTCGATGCTCGCAAAATGATATCTGCCTCTCCCTTAATCTTTCCTATATAAACAGGATCTGTCCCGGGATGGATATCCTCCAGCCTGCGATCACCTTCCATCCCGGTGCCTCTCCTCGCGCAGACAAGGTGCAGCTTCGCCACTGTCTCGTTCGGAATCAGGCAGCGCGTCTCCTCGATCTCCTCTGGCTTCGCACACGGTTCCTGCTGATAAACCTCCTGCATGATTCTCTCGTAGTCTTCATTTTCCTCATCGTCCCACTCCGGCATTTCGCGGTCATCCTGATCTTTCCTCAATAACCTGTGATTAAGTAATATCTCAACTGTTAATATCAAAAAAAAGCATCCCCCGGTTTCTGTCAGACCAAGTATTTCAAAAGCAAATACAACCTCCAATCCGATCAGCAGCAGCAAAAACGTCAGCAATACCGCCGGATGAATGATCTGGAACAGGCGGTCTGCCAAATCCGGCCTGTTTTTTTGCTTTTTCCGTTCCCGGTGTGTCACAAAGATTCCATCGTCATCTATAGTTCCTGCATCATAGAAGAGTTCTTTGTCACCATCTGAATCAAAGCTGCTTTTCGGACTGGCATTCCAGCCGCCGGTGCCTCCTGTTCCACTGCTTTGCGTTGTTTCTCCGCCTCTGACGGAGTCTCTGCTTCGAACAATTTCGCTGTTCAAAACTGATTCTCTGCCTCCGGCCAATCCGTCACTTTCAGATGAGCCGTCACCCCAGACCGTTCTGCCTCCCTGAGGCAGGCCGCCACTATTCCTGGCCGATCTGCTTCCCTGGGCCAGGCCACCGTTCCCGGCTGATCTGCTTCCCTGAGGCAGGCTGCCGTCACCGACCGCCGTTCTGCCTCTCTGGGCCAGGCCTCTGTCGCAGGCCGGCGAACCGCCCGCGCCAGTCATGTCCCGGGCTTCCGGTTCAACTACATTATTCGTTCTTCTGTCTGAAAAACGCTCACTCCTCTGCGGCATCCCGGCAATCGCCGCTACAGGTATCCGACCTCCGTCTGTAGAAGTAGAAACGTTGGCGGCCGACTGCTCCCCGGTCATTCGAATTCCCACAAAAATATCCTTCAGTGCTCCTGTAAGACTGAAATTCGCACTGTTTGCCTGTTGAAAAAAAACGTAGCCCAGCGTGACCGCCTGGCGGTCTCTGTGGTCAAGGCGTTTCAAAATAAATTCGGCCAGCATCGTAATCGGATATTCGTCTTCCTTCGCATAATAACACAGCTGCAGTCCCTTCTTTTCCGGCGGAACATAGATCAGCTCCGGCGCAAATAAAAGCTTCTGCGGTGATAAAAGATATTTGCGCATATCCTCCAGGGTATCTCTTATTCCTGAGAGAATCGTAAGGATATCCTGATAGCTCATAACCTTTTTTTCATATACACTTTCGAGAGTCTGCCTGGATGTGATCTCATAATGCAGGTACAATTTACCATCCCGCCTCGACTCATGCATCGGCAGCAGACCTTTTACCTGATTTTGCTCAGCCATCCTCAGTCCATACCCGTCTTCCGCATCTGCCTCCGGTACTTCCAGGATCAGATAATTATTCTGAAGATCTCTTTTATATTCTGTTTTCACCTCAGTTATCTCCTTCAGTAATCAATTCCCCGGCGCCTCTGATCAATCGTATCGTATCCACAGGCTCCACAATTTTACTTGTCCAGGATACCTCAATTGGCAATTCATTCCCTGCCAGATAATTCATGGCAAACCCGGGAACCGGATAGCCTGCACTCCAGCTCGCCGTGACCTCATTCTCTCCAACCGACGCGCTGCCGGAAATGTCCCTGCTTCCCAGAAATCTGGACGCGCTCACCTCTCCCTTAAGAACGGATACGGCGCTTTTCCGCTCACTTTCGGTTGCACATGCACTTCCCGCAGATGCGATCTCACATACCATACTCTGGAACACCACCCGATCATGCAGATAAAATGTCCCGATCACAAGAGATGCCAGTACCAGAAACGTAATCGATACAACCAATGCCGCCTCTACAGTATAGCTGCCCTTCCACGCAAAAGAATTCCATCCGGTCAAGCTTCGCGCTGATAAATTCCGCGCCGGCAAATCGTGCACAGTCATCCTTCTTATATCCAGCTTTCCCGCCGCAAGACAAAAGTCCCCTTTTTCCGTCTGCTTTTTCCTTCTCATACAATCGCTCCCAGTCCCTGAAGAATCGCTCCGGCCAGCAAAAAAGGTGCAAACGGAATCTCCGTTTTCCGCTTTCCCTTCCCAGCCAGCACCAGCCCGATCGCCCATATTCCCACGCACAGACAAGCCGCATACAAAACAGCCATGCCTTTTTGGACCCCCAGCGAAAATCCGCATGACATTATGAGGAATGCGTCTCCGTAACCAATTTCCTGCCCTGTCAAAAAAGAAAGCGCCAGACAAAACACTCCTGGTAGAGTTCCAACAACAGAAGTAAGCAAAAATTCTTCTCCTGTTGTCAAATGCAGGATCAGTGCAGCAGCCAGATGCGCAGCAATCACAATCTTATAAATTCCGTGTTTCCGGATATCCGTATATGCACAAATCAGCAATATCACTCCTGTCAGAATGTACTGAGCCATGATCTGACGCCCTCCTTTTCGTTCTTTGGTGCCGGCTGATATCCTGCCGCCATATTCTCCCATAACGCCTCAGCCGCTTGCCGCTACCCGCTGACCACTGATAATAAATAAACCTTAGCCCCGGCTCCTGGGCACTTAATCACTGACAGCGAATCACTAACCGCGCTCTATAGCCTACCCGCACTTCGAACAGGCATGCAGATCTCCCACTTCGGACAGCTTTACCTGTGTAACTGTTCTTTTCAGTGAGCTGCAGGAAAGAGAGCTGTGGTAACGGTTTCCTTCCGTAGTAACATATACAATCGCCCCCGCTTCGGATCCGCACAGCTCACAGGCATGATAAATTTCTCCGCTGTTGTTCCGAAGTGTCGCAAGCGTATTGATGTCAATTGTAAAGGTCGACAATTTCAGATAGGTGCAGTCCGCGCTCCTGTGATACACAGTTCCTGTCTCGGTCACGTAAACATATTCATCATCATCTTCTCCGGTCTCAGCTTCGTCTGTTTCCTCCTCGGAACGTCCGACCCATGCACGCACGCTGGCTCTCTGGATGAAAAAAGTACCTGGAAGATTCACAATAGCAAAAGGCGAGCTGACCTGATAAGTCAGTACCAGATCAATCATTTCATCTTCCTGCATCAAAGAGGAGAGAACCATATTTACATTCTTTACAGCCGAAATATCGGTTGCCTTGCTCGTTACGCTGCTCTGAGCATATACCAGAGAGACCGCCCCCGCCGCAAGCTCTGCTCCGGTGCTGACTTCGCCGGTATAAGTTGTCGCGTAGGCGGCTGTCGCAATCGTTTTCCCGGTTTCCGAAAGAGCAGTTCCAAACTGAACCGCCGTCTCCATCGCCTGGCAGTACCGAAGTGCCGCAACCATGCAAAACAAAAACATGGGCAAAACCAGAGCTGCTTCTACAGTAAGCGACGCCTTATGTGAAACAAAAAAGAATGCTTTTGCGCCTTTTACATAACACCATAATCTGGGGAAACGTTCCTCCTTTTCTTTATATTTTTTTATATATGTGTTTAAATGTGAATACCTTTTTGAAAACCTTGATTTTAAAAAACCGGAAATCTCACTGTCCCCATTCGAATATATCCCACTTTTCCGACACAAAAGCACTCTTCTTCACCTCACTGAAAGCCGCGCCAGGCTTTTTACCCGGCATTTAATAAGCCATGCTGGCAGTCTGCGTAAAGGTTGCAGACGAGCCGGCAATTCCCATTACTGTCTGCGGCAGTCCCCAAAAGACCTGGCCGCACCGATAAGTCACGCTTGTCGCCACCGCTACGATACAATTCTGCACCTGAAAGCTGCTCATTCCTTCCTCCTGCCGCATCTGGGTCTGGATCAGATCCAGGGCACGCATTTTCTGGTCAGAGAGGGATCCCATATTTAAAAGGATTCTGAGATAGTCCAGATAAGAAAGTCCATCTTCCTTTCCCTCCGCGCCAGACTGCAGCACCTCCGTTACCCTTTCCAGGTTTTCCAGAGTCAAAGACCATGAGCTTTCATCCTTCAAAAGCGGTACCTTTCCCCCGTCCAGCAGGATCCGCACATCGACCAGACTTTCTCCATAAGACCACGCCAGCAGCAGTGCGTGTTTTGTAGCCGTGGTCAGTGCCGGAATTCCCAGAAATCCGGTCAGTGAAACTGCCAGAGCTCCTGCCTGCGTATTCATGGCGTCGTTTCCGACGCTATACGCATAATTCATACCTTCCCGAATCAGAAGAAGCCGATTAACGACGTATTTCAAATTATTTTCATCCGTTGCCTTTCCTCCGAGAATATATTCGAGCTGATAGTCCAGCGCCGCCCCGGATTCTCCGCTTTCATAATTCGGAAAGTATCTCGCCAGATATTCCCGGAACAGTACATTGGAAACCAGACCGCTGTGTTCCTCCTCAATACTCAGGCTTCCCCTGCGCAGACTGCTTTTTGACGGCTGCGATTTCAGGGTGACGCTTTTTGCGGAAATCGTTTTATCCCAGGTCACAATCTCCAGTGTGCTTTTCTTTCGAAGCTTCGCGATTTCTGTAAGCGGATTTCCCACTGTCTGGACCGAAGCTGCCGTGTCTTCTCCAGATTCCTGTGCTTCGGATTCCAGTACATCCAGTTTTTCCTGTTTTTCATCCTCCAGCTCGGACAATTGTCCGTCGCTGTCATCCTGACTTGCCTCATATTCCTCCTGCTTCTTTTCAATCTCCTCCGTGCCGTTTGCCAGTTCCAGAAGCTCCTCCAGCGCGATTACACCAATGTTGGCCTTCATATACGAGACCGCCTGCTGGTAAAAAGCTTCTCCCTTATTATCCGTCAAAAGAGCATAACCTGTAATTTCACATGTTTCTACCGCAAGGTTCCAGGGATCAAAGGCAAGCGATTTCAGTAACCCTGTCTTTGGACTGGTATTCAACGAAACAAATTCCTCAAATCGCTCATTCAGTGTCTGTATCTGGAAGCTGCCCTGAGATGCCCCATCAAGAGAAAAAATCTCATATTTTTCCAGCAGTCCCACCTCAAACTCACTCAGCAGAGAAAATGTCCCCATACCCGTAATATTTGCCGACTGTGTCTTTGCTCCCTGGACTCTTGCCGATTCAGTTACCGCACAGATCAAAGAAAGAAACAGAATGCAGGCCAGACTTAAAAATATGGTGATTGATCCTTTCCACACACAGGCTTGACCGCCCGTGGCTCTGCTTCTTTTGCCCATACGTTCTCCTTACACGCTGTTACTCTGACTTGTGATTTTACTGAATATGGTATTCACAATGCTCGTAAGCTGCTCCTTGAAAATGAGCACCAGACTGATCAGGACGACCAGTATCAGGATAATTTCTACGACTCCTACGCCTTCCTCTTCCTGCAAAAAAGCATTGACATGATTCATTTTCTCCCTCACTTTCTTTAAAGGATATTTTTTCAAAACCGTTATACTATTTGGTGCCCCGCCGCGGAGCATTCAGCCTGACCTGCCACGGAGGATAAACCTGTACCAAATTCAAAAGGATAAAAACGCCGGTACCATCAGCACCGTAAGTACAATCCCAAGCATCAGGATCATCGGCAGAAGCAGCTTTGTCCCTGCCTGCTCCCCGATTTTTCTGGCATGATTCCTGCGGTCATTCAGAGAAGACTCAGCCTCGCTCTCCAAAAGTGCGGCCAGCCCTTTCGCTCCTTTTCTCAGATTCTGAGAAAGGACAGAACCGATCCGAATGTACTCCGGAAGCTGGCAGCGTTTCCCAAATCGTTCATACGCCTGTGCCTCTCCAATCCCGCTTTGCATTTCATGGCAGGTGAAAGTCACTTCTTCATAAACAAATCTGAATTCTCCGGGCACATCCCCAGCTCGCCCTCGCTCATATTCCTCTGAAATTTTTGTAAAAACTCCTCGAATACTCATGCCAGCTCCCAGAAGCATAGTCATCTTCCACATCAGATCCGGGTAATCCAGCAGCAGCTGCTTTTTCCGCGCCTCTGCTTTATTATGCACCTGATTATCCATCTGCAAATATACACAAACCGCGAGAACCAGCGTAAGTGCCAATACGGAGAGATAAGGATTGTCTGATTCCTTCACCCAGGTCAGCTTTCTGCCAGCCGCTGAGGCAGGCAGAGTAAGCTCGTTTTCATAACTGCTCTCCTCGTCCGCACGCGCCACCTCCTCCCGGATCGCTTCAAGGAGCTGCTCCTCCTCTGTCAGTACCGGCGGAAAAACATTGGCGCAAACACTGAAAATCGCCTCCAGGCTGCCGCAGCTTAACACAGCCTGTATTTCCACCAGAGTCCCTTCCTCATTATCCGCTGAAAGTATGCTCCCATCCGAACCGATCACCCCATAGGGAGTAGTAGCCCAGCTTACCTGTACCACTCCTTCCTGCAGGCTCTCGGGGAACACCAGGCTGGTTCGCACGACATCCAGCGACTCATTTTCTCCCAGAAGCTGATTCTCCAGTTCTTCAAATGCCAGATCCAGAAATTTCTGTTTTTCTTCATCCGTATACTTTCTTTCCTGAACTGTTACAGTAAGAACCTGAGCCTCACTCTCGTCCTCTACCTGTACTGACAGCGCCGTCTCTTTATCTCCTTCCCCATAGCCAGGCCGCAGCAGTGATGAAAACGTTGTCTGCCCGCCCATCTGGCGGTTCACCAGATAGCAGATACCCGCGAGGGTCAGTCCAACGCCCAAAATCATCAGTACAGCCGTCACTTTCCTGACGTAATAATTTTTTACCGCTGTTTTGCTTCCCGCCGACAGCGCGATCAATTCCTGCTGCAGTTCCTGCTTCCCCTTTCCTGGCTGATCCAGCCGGAGCTTCTCCACCAGGACTGCCCCGAATTCTTGTATATTGCGATGGATTTTTCCCAGTAAATGCACGTTTTTTTGTCTCATAAAAGCCTCATTCCATTTAGCCCGAGCCTCTCGCTATGCAATTACGACAGGAGCTTCCCGATCCTTCTTCACTCCAATCCTGCCAGCATCTGCCCTTCCTTTCGCATTCCTTCCTGTCAGATGTCTACCGGATATCTATACCTCAATTCTGACAATGCTCTGCCCCCAGAAATACGCCAGAAGGTATACTCCAAAGCACACCGCCATCACTGCCATCCCGACTGATGTTTCATACATCACATCCAGAAAGCCCGGCGATGAGAACCGGATATACGCCAGAATAAGCAGCGGTATCGCGCTCATAATATTCTGTTCCATCATTTTCCCGGCCAGGCAGGTTTCTATCTCCTGCGTGGTCTCCTGCTTTTGCCGGATGCAGGAAATCGTATTCCGGATAATCGCGATCAGGTCGCCGCCCGTACGCTTTGCGGTCAGAAATACCTCCGCAAAGCTGATAATATCCGGCACATTCGTACGTCTCCCGAAATCCAGAAGCAGTTCTTCCAGGCTGTGGCTCATCTGTATCTGCGCGTTAATCCGATGGAACTCTGCAACAATCGGTGCATCCGAAGGATAAATCTTTCTCAGCTCCTTCAGAGCCTCTCCCAGAGCATTCTCCGGAGAATATCCCGCCTGCAATGCGGAAAGCATCAGCTGGATTCCGTCCAGAAACTGCTTTGTAATTTCCTTTTTCCGCTTTTTCAGCAAAGATTTCTTTTCCTCCCGGAAAAATAAAAACATCCCGGGAAGCAGCACAGTAAAAGCAATGACAGACTGAAAGAAAAGATAACTGATACACCCATCCAGCAGAATATAGATTCCCAGATATTTTAGCAGTTCCTTCCCTGAAAACTGGTAAATGGAATAATTCGCCTTTCCCTGCGGGCGATCCCGTGCATGCCTCCTGATCCTTCTGATGCCAGAAGGGTGCTGCCCAACACTCTCCACAGCATTTTTATGTTTCTGCGCAGCCGCATCCGCGCCACATGCATCTGCCCTTCGTCTCATACTGTGCATGTACCCCGTACCTGACATCTGCCTTGCCTGATCCATGCCCCCCGTATCAGTACGCTGTCTTGCCTTGTCTATTCGCTCCGCATCAAGCCTACGCCTTGCCTGATCCGTGCGCCCCACATCAGTCTTTTGCTGAAAATCGGCTGAAAATATACCATTTACCTTCACGTATCCAGACTGATTCCGGCGCGCGAAAGCTTCTGCCGGTTTTTCAATTCCGCTCTTTTTTGCAGTCTCCCATTTACCTTTTCGCATCCGTCCGGCTCCTCCTCAAACTCATACAGCGTCTGGGTCAGAATCTCACCCCTGTCACTGTCATAACCCAGCAATTCCTGAATCTGCAGCACCTTCCGCGTCTTATCGCGCATCCTGCCAACATGTACAATAATGTCGATTCCGGACGCAATCTGCCTGCGCACCGCCGGAAGCGGTATCTCAATGCCCATCAATACCATCGTCTCCAAACGGGAAAGCATATCCTGCGGGCTGTTCGCATGTCCCGTGCTGATCGAGCCGTCATGCCCGGTATTAAGAGCCTGCAGCAAATCAATCGCTTCGCTCCCGCGCACCTCACCCACCAGGATTCTGTCCGGTCTCATCCGCAGGCTTGACCGGATCAGGTCCCGGATGCTGATCTCCTTTTCCCCTTCCGCATTCGCATTGCGCGCCTCCATACGTACCAGATTCTGGACGCCCTGCAGCTGCAGCTCCGCATTATCCTCTATCGTAATAATCCGCTCATCCTTCGGAATATAATTAGACAGTGCGTTCATAAACGTAGTCTTTCCGGAGCCGGTACCGCCCGATATAAAGATGTTGTAGCCGGCCCGCACCAGCTTTTCCAGAAAGTCCACTACCTCCTGTGTCAGAGTCCCCCAGCGGACAAGCTGATCCATCAATATCGGCCGGTCGGAAAACCGCCGGATCGTAATAATTGGACCATTGAGCGCCACCGGAGGCATCACAATATTGACTCTGGCCCCATTGTCCAGTCTTGCGTCTACAATCGGAACCGACTCATTCACAATCCGATTGCACTTTCCGACAATCTGCTGCGCAATATCCTCCAGACGTTCTCTTGTATAAAAGCATTTGTCCCAAAGCGTCAATCTGCCATTCCGCTCCACATAGATGCCATCTGTACCATTCACCATGATTTCCGTTACGGTATCATCATCAATCAGCTCCTGCAGAATATCCAGCTTCCGCACAGAATTAAAAAGCTCCTGTCTCAGATCTGTCTTATCCGAAAGCCGGATATAATACTCCATCCCCGATTCCAGAATCAGATCATCAATATTCTGATAAATCTCCTCATCCTGAACCTCGCGGCATCCCTCCAGATTGTCCAACAGCTTCTTGCGCATACTGCTGAATCTATGCTCGTCCACCTTCACGCCATCTCCTCCTCATTCCATTCTTCAGTCAAATTCAAATACCCTGTCTGCCCTTTTCGTGTTTTCCTCAGGGCTCCACTATCGGCCCTCCGCTCTCTTTCATTCCCTTCTGCTGTCCAACGTATTCTGTACCGTTCTTCCGCTCTCATCCGCCGAACACCGTTTTTTCTATTCCCCTCTGCCTTCCGTCAAATGTCCATCCTCTTCCCATAGAAGCCTGCGGATAAAGTTTCCCATCTCTCCCCAGACCAGCTGCTGGGTCATCTCCCCATTGTCCCTCTGCAATGGCTGCACGGGAGGATGAATACGCAGTGTTTTATCCTGAATATCCTCCATCTCAAGCATTTTCAGCAGATGATCATACTGCTTCAGCTTCGCCTGCGAAATCATGTCATCCTGCACCGGCATGTAGATCCTGTCGCATTCTTTTAATATCCGAAACAGATCATCCACCTGCTCACTTAAATCCAAAATCAAAATGTCATATTCCTGAAAAGACATCAGTTCATTCAGGAATCTCATCCACTCCTCTCCGGTCACATCATGGATATCTGCCCAGGATACCGCAGGCGGAATGTATTCAAGATTATGAAAGGTCTGGATTACCGAATTCATCTTATAAACCATGCCTCCCTCCTTCTGTCTGGAGAAATAAATCAGGTCAGAGATATCCATGCGGTACTTCACCTGGAACAGCTCCTCAAACCCGGAAAACTCTTCAAAATTCAGATAAAGGACCTTTCGAGTCTCCGCAAGGATTTCACCCAAAGCAAGCGCAAAAGAGGTCTTCCGGGTACGCCCGATCGGAGAATAGACTGCATACATCTTCGTATTTTTCGCATTCAGAGAAAGGATATGCGGCTGCGGATGATCCTGCACGTAATATTCCATTACTTCGGACAGAATGTCATCTGACGACTGATACTTATAAATCAGCGGATACCCCAGATCGGACATCTGCTCTCCTTCTGAGAGAATAATGGTGCGGCTGATCGGCAGATCCCGGATCTCATTGCACATCGCTCTTGTCGATATCAGCAAAATTTCGATCGGATTTTCTCTCGCAAATTTCTCCAGACTTTCCACATTCGTAAATGCCTGCACCTCGAACGGTGTCGTCTTTCGCTCGTTCAGATACTCCGTAAGATTACATGCGTAGGAAGCCTCCAGGTCACAAACCGCAAAAACACTTTTTTTCATAAAAACCTCCCATTTATCCTAATACTCGCAGCAAACCCGGCTGCTCGTTAACTTGCGAAGTTCACTGCCGCAAGCGCCGCGAACTTCCTGCTATTTCTGTTTTAAAACAAATTATTTTCCCATCTCCTGTGTCCCCTGCCATTGCATACAGCAGATATCTTATCCAAAAACCAGAGAGATCTCTCTGTAAGTACTTTCCCCTCTGCAGGTCGCATATCCTCCCGTGGGGCGCATATATCCCGCGGAAACGCACATCTGACAGCCCGGAATGTCTCACAGCAAATGCATCATCTATCCAATATTCATAAAAGCCGCACAGCAGGCGCATCTCACATCAGCCCCCAGAGAATCCCAATCAGCACCGGCACGGAAAAGCAAAACCTCGCATGCTCCTCCACTCCCTCAAGATAAGACCTCCATCTGCCGCTTTCCCCATACGCAACAACAAATTCCCATAAATAAAGCAGCCGTTTCCACAGCGTACGTCTCCGGCACATGATCAGCAGTGAAATCACACCGGCAGCGAATAAAGACCGCGCCATGCAGCCAACCGCACCGGCGGGCCCCAGAAAACCTCCGATCACACAGAGCAGCTTGATATCCCCGGCACCAATCATCCGAAAATAATACAAAATTCCAAGGACCAGTGCCGGCAGCAGCATACCTCCCAGGAAAAAAATCACGCCGAGGAGTCCCCTCGAAGCAATCTGGCAGGTAAGCCCCATCCCCAGGCCAACCACAATCAGTGCATTCGGGATCTTTCCGGACGACAGATCACACAGAACAGCCGTCATCGCAATTCCCGCAAGTGAAACCATCTGAACCTCCCAAATAATAAAAACCTCCTCTCCTGTAAACCATTTTACCGATTCCTTTTCCCCGCATTCTTCCAGCAAGTTCGTTTTACCATATGTCAGTTTTTATGTATCTTATTTTTAACCTATAATATGATATCTTATAAAAGGTTTTGAATCGTTGTGGAAGTGATTATAGCACATTTTTTTGATTTGTAAATATGATATGTTGATTATTTTTAAGTTTGTGACTTACATACAAAAAACCGAGGGGACGAACCCCTCGGTTTTTGTGGATTAAAACGAATTTGAAAATTCAAAAAAAATATGCAATTTTTTCAAATCGGCCAGGGGAGCTTCTTTCACCCTGTCCAGAATTCTCTCAGCTTTCTCTCTCCATATATCTCATGTAGCTCACAACCATCATCGCAATCTTAAAGGTAAGCGCATCGTCAAACACCCGGATATCCAGCCCGGTAGTCTTCTGCAGCTTCTCCAGACGATACACCAGCGTATTTCTATGGATATAGAGCTGTCTTGCCGTCTCTGACACGTTCAGGTTGTTTTCAAAAAACTTATTGATCGTCGTGATGATTTCCTCATCAAACGTATCCGGCGTATCCTCCCCAAACACTTCTCTCATAAACATCTGGCAGAGCGGAATTGGCAGCTGATAAATCAGCCGGCCGATCCCCAGTGAATTATACGCGACAATCGATTTTTCCTCGTAAAAAATCTTGCCGACATCCAGCGCCATCTTCGCCTCTTTATAAGAGCGCGACACCTGCCGAATCTCTTTCGCAATTGTTCCGTAGGCAATCTTTACATTTGACATCGCTTCTGTATTCAGCATGTCCCGCAGCATCTTTGCTGTGCGCTCCACATCAGCGTAGGTCTCCTTGTCAGAAAGCTGCTGTACCAGAATAATGCTCTTTTCATCCACTTCCGTGACAAAATCCTGCGTCTGGCTGCCAAACAACCCCTTCACGATTTCCTTCGCAGTGCCGTCCTTTTCATTTTTGGTCTCGATCAGATAGACGATCCTGCGCGCGTCCGTGTCGATATGCAGCTTCTTTGCCCGATTATATACATCCACCAGCAGCATATTGTCCAGCAACAGGTTCTGAATAAAATTATTTCGGTCATAGCGTTCCCGATATGCCACAATCAGATTCTGGATATGGCTGACTGCCACTCGCCCCATCGTGTAAGCATCATCCGTCTTTCCCTCCGAAATCAGGATATATTCCAGCTTCTTATCATCAAAAACCTTGAAAAAATGAGAATTCTGAACCACCTGACTGTCAGCCGGTGAATCAACAAACTGAGTCACTGCTTCCGGCGAAACACTCTGGGCGCCAGTCGTCGCAGCTACCTCAACCCCATCCGTATCCGTGATCGTAAAATTCACATGGGTAATTGTGTGCATCTCTTCAATCGTGTTCTGTAAAATCTGGCTTGAAATCATGAAAACCATCCTTTTCTGTAAAATTAGCCACTATCCATAAAATTGGCCATTATCAGCAACCGGCTCTTTGTTACTCCCTGCCATGATAAACTATTTTGAACTTTTTGACAAGATCAGACCGAGAAGAAACAGGGTTGTTTCATGAAGAAAATTTAAGCTTGAGAAAAACGTAGATTTTATCG
>JAJQFO010000303.1 GCA_021201095.1 Lachnospiraceae bacterium | reverse complement strand
ATCCGCAAGAAATTCAGAATTCCGCTCCAGCAAATATTTAAAGCACAGCCGCCAGCCAGACACAGAAATGTGCACAAGACATATAAGAAAACGCAGCGATAATGTCCCCCTGCTGTGCTTCGGCAGCAGGCCGCGCCGTGCAGCGCTCGCGTCGCTTCATCCTGACGATACATCCAAATTCCAAAAGGCAGCGTCAAAACAGCCGACAGCGCCGTACATGAAGCGCTATCTAAAACATTCCCAGCTAAAACCGCAGCCCCTTCCGATATCACCAGATGTATCATTACCGGAAAAAATACAGAAACAATCCAGTTCATTCAAAAGCATCCTTACCTAAAACAAAATCATCAGTTATCACTTTCATTTTCATTCAATACGAAAGAGATGGAAAGCACAAATGCTTTCCATCCCAGAACATCAGAGAATACCAAATGAAACGACTGTTTCGAAACAGAATCCTATTCTGTCTCCGGAATCACTGGAAGTGAAATGGAGGCTACATGCCACTCCTCATCATAATAGGACATCACAAACTCAGCCTGCGTCTCACCCATATGGGAAACCGTCTGCACTTCCCAGGCATTTTCACCATCCGCCCAGATTTCTCCGGTCTCCACGCGTTCCTCATTCTGCACGTTATAGTGATAGGAAAAATTCAAGCTCACTGTAATAGCGCTATTCTCATCATCCGCAAATTCCGGTTCTCCAAATTCAGCCTCATAGTCATAAATACCAACGCTTTCAAAATCTGCATAAGTAACGGAATCCTCCCTATAGAACTCTTCTGACTGGTCTGCCGCTATCCCGGCAGCCTCATCGGCGCATAATTCAAAAAACGTCTCCAGATCATCTGTATCCCCAGTCACGGCGGCCACATAAATCTGCTTCAGCGCAGCCACAGCCAGCTCTTTGCAGGCAGATTCCGCGCTCTCCTTCAGCGCCATCTGTCCGCTGTAGTCAGCACTGCCTTCTGTCGTATCAAGAGTTGTTTCTAACGACTCCAATATCGGATTGCGCACGACAACGTTGACCGTTCCGGCCAGAATGTCCGGAATTACGTAGGTATCCTTTGATGAGTTTTCACTCTCCCCGACCAGCCAGGATGAGCCTGCCTTCTCCTGATCCAGATACAAAGTAGAGTCTGCCGGCACAGTTATAGTAAGATCCGATACCATGCAATGTCCTGAAAGCACCTTCCACTGCGCCATCACCCCCAGTATCTCATTTGACTGTCTCTTAACCGTAAAATCTCCTTCTATCTGAGTCGAACCGGATGCGTTCATAAATTCCACATGAAAGTCCACATACGATTCCCCATTAGTTCCCTGTCTCCTGGATGTCTCCTCAACCTGCCAGGAATCATACAACACATACTTGCGCGCCTTTACTGCGCTCTCATATTCAGACTGTGTCATCACCGTATTTTCCGACTGATCCAGACATTCATACGCTTTTTCAAGATTATTATCTGTCAAAAGCTCCAGATACTGCTCCAGAGCAGCCTCCGGTGTGCTCTGCGGATAGTTGTATACCAGGCACGCTGCACCGCCAAATACAATAATAACCAACACAAGTATAATAAATTTAATCAATAATCTCCGAAAAACCTTCATGCCAAAATCTCCATCCTAAAATCTCCCGCCAAGTTTTCACCCTGTTTCCGCGCCATCAGCCACGGAGAGATTCCTCGTAGGCGAGAATCAGATTAATGTTAGCCTTCTCATATTCATTCAAGTGAGAAAACAGGTCGGCGTCAAACTCTTCCGGTGTATAGATTGGCACATACCATGTCTTTTTACTAAAATACTCCTGCAAATCCTCCGAAACAAACATTCTTCCATTCAACGCACAGATTTCATTGCGAATCAGGCGCAGCTGGCTCAAATCATAGCCATAAAGCTCACTTTCACTGATATATCTGCTGCTGATTCCTTCTATAATCGTGCTGGAATCCGTTGCCACTGCTTCTGACAAACCCGTACTGCCCGAAGAACTCCCTGTGCTTCCGCTGCTCGTACTGCCTGAAGAACTGCCTGTGCTTCCACTGCTCGTACTGCCTGAAGAACTCCCTGCGCTTCCGCTACCCGTACTGCCTGAAGAACTCCCTGCGCTTCCGCTACCCGTACTGCCCGAGGAATCCCCCGTGCCAGAATATGTCCAGATAGTAATGTTATCATCTGTATCCAGCACCGTCCATCCATCGTCCGTATTTGTTGCTCCGCTCGAAGAATCCTCCGTGTTTCCACTATTTGTGCTCCCAGTCGAGCTGCCAGAGCTTCCGGACGAATTATCTGAACTTCCGCTGCTAGTATTCCCTGATGAGCTGCCAGAGCTTCCACCGCTTGCACTCTCTGACGTGCTGGCGGAAGCTCCACTACCTGCACTCTCTGACGTGCTGGCGGAAGCTCCACTACCTGCACTCCCTGACGTGCTGGCGGAAGCCCCACTACCTGCACTCCCTGACGTGCTGCTTGCTTCTCCGCCGCTCGTATTCCCAGACGAATTTCCTGAACTTTCACTACTCGTACTTTCCGTCGTATTTCTGCCAGTTGTTAAAACAACGCTGCCAGTAGAAGCATTGTCATCTGCATTCTTTGTACTTTCTGTCTGTGTACTTTCTGTTTCTTCCTGTGTGTACGTTCCATTTTGAGACCCTGTCTCATCATCCGCTGCGTCATTTATTTCCGCACTAGTCTGTTCCCCATCATTGTTATCGTCTTCTCCCGTGGCATTTTCTGATTCAGTTTCCTCTTCCGTTTCAAGATCTGTCTCTTCCCCAATTTCGCTTTCCGCTTCTGTCTCGCTTTCCAACTCGCTTTCCGTCTCTATCTCGTCTTCGGTCTCTGCCCCATCTAAAATCACGCCTGATGCGGTTACCGTGAATGCATCAGTCTCATAAGTTCTTGTATCTTCCGTCTCTGCCAGCATTGACGTCACTCGTTCTGTCTCCGTTTCTTCTTCTTTCTCAGACGAATTATTTTCCAGAAATAACTCCGTGGAAATCACCCCTGAAAGTGCCAAATCAGTTATCACAAAGGAAGCCCCCGCTGCCAGAACGCATCCGACGACAAACCCACTATTGCGCTTTAGAATGTTTCTTTTCTTTCGCATAATTATTGATATCTCACCCCTTCATGGGGCATCATAACACACCTGCGCTCAAAAGTCTATTTGAATCTTTTTCTTCGCGAAAGATGACGCGAACAGCGCAGTACAACAATTGTTATTATAAAAAGACCCATCCCGGCCAGTAGGATCACCCAGCCAAATACTTTTCTTTGCATATACACATTAATTTCACCATTTTCAGATGCTGTCTTTGGCGCATCTGCAGATACCAGCGCTGTACTGCTGTTCCCATCATTTATTATGACATCATCCTGGCTTTGGGCTGTATTTGTCGTTGTTTCTTCGCCACAGTCTTCATCCATGTCTTTTGTCTGCATACTGATATTCGCTACAGAAAAATTTTCATGATCATCTCCCAATGCTTCCTCCGCCCCGCTTAATTTTTCATCTAATGCCAGCTCCATAGCACTTTTTTTCGATTTTATGTATTCGGGGACATCCTGAATATCCCTACAGACAAAAACCGCTAATTCATCACTCCAGTACTCATTTCCTGCCATATCACACAGCCAGACCTGTACTGTCTGCCATTCTGAATCCGCTTCCAAAACCATTTTTACACTCTCTTCGTTTTCCGGTTGATTCGTATCTTCCAAAAACAGCTCGCTGTTATGATACACCTTCAGGCTCTTTAGCGTCATATTGTCGGATGGAGTCACATATATAGTTACATTGTCCGCGTCATAAATCCCACCATTTTGAATACCACTTATCGTACACGTTGGACTCGTCCAGTCAAGTACAAAAATCACTCGCTCCTGCGCAATATCCGTATCACTTTGGTTATTAGCTGCATCCTCAGACGCCAGGAGAATTTCATATATCCCCTCCTGTGAAAAATATTCGGACGGCACAGTATAGCAATACCGTTTCCAGGACTCAGCTGTTCCTTCCATTGTTACCTGATAATCTTTGTTCTTTATTAGTTCGCGTAAAATACCATTCTTTCGACAGTAAATCACGGACTCACCTACATAATCAATATTACTTTCATAAAAAACAATATCTTTCGCCTCAGCCAGAAAATATTGACTCAGCGCTTCTCTGGTACCCATCGATAGATCATATACCGATCCAAAACGATTTACCGAAAAAGATATCGTCTTTTCTGAAATATTTCCAGATAAATCTTCTGCTGTTACAGTCATGACATAAACATCATCGTAATTCTTCATCTCCGGAAAATCGTAAAATTCTACCCATGCTCCTTTTTCATCGCTCCCTTCCTGTTTGATGCCAGGAGAATTGCCCTGATTTACGCCGCTTATAGAAACTTGCAAAGAGCCTGCTTTATAACTGGTATCCGAGCAACTCACCCGGAGTTCCACACTTCCAGAGTTTGCAGTCTGGTCACCTACTCCAGAAACTGTAATTTCCGGCTTCTGACTATCCACGCATATTACTGTGCTCCCAGAATAAGCCACATTTCCCACCATATCTTCTGTTCTAACGTAGACGCGGTATAATCCCTCTGTAGAAATCTGAATATCCATATAAGATTTTCCTGCAATCCATGATTCAGACATAGCTGTATCCGATACAGTTCCATTCAAATCACTGGTTACTACCTTATAGGAAACACTCTTCAATCCACTTTTTCCATCCGGCTCTACTGAAATAGATACTGTACATAAACCGGATGTGTAAACAATTCCATTCTGACTTGTTCCTGCTGCCTGAAATGTTGCCTGAGGAGCTTCTCCATCAACAAAGTATTCTTCCTGTACGTACACAGATTCTTGCTCTACATTCTCTTTTTCATCCGTCTGTTTCAGATTAAATTGGAACACTCCATCCGTCTGGACATTTTCCAGTTTGCTGTCAATGATGTAAATACTATCCGAGCAAGCCCGCGCATAAATAGTCGTTCCTTTTTTAATCCACAGCAAACCATTCGCGTCTCTATAC
>JAJQFO010000307.1 GCA_021201095.1 Lachnospiraceae bacterium | reverse complement strand
TGGTCGATTACGCTACGGTTTACACTAAGGACGACATCCGATTCACATTCAAGGACGGGACGGAAATCAAAGCGTAAAAAACAAACCATCTATGTATACAGACAATTCATAGATGGTTTGTTTGTTGTTTTTTTATTGTCCTTGATGTATACTATGGTGAACTTGTCAAATATTGTCTGTTTTTACGGTGCATGAGGGAGGTAATACATGGAAGCAGCAGAATTTTTACAGTTGTCCACTATCAGAATAGAAACCACCATACCTGGTGGTGTTAGTACCGGAACTGGCTTTTTCTTTTCATTTAAATACAACGAAGAAACGTATACAAGTATTCCCGTTATCGTAACAAATAAACATGTTATCAAAAATGCAATAACAGGAAAACTTAGGTTTTCATTAAAAGATGAAAATGGAAATCCTATGTGGGGAAAGTTTTATGATCTACAATTGAACAATTTTGAGAGCAGATGGATTATGCATCCAGAAGATGATATTGATCTTTGTATACTTCCTATTGCTGAAATACATAGAGAAATAGCAAAGCTAAAATATGCTTTAAATTATTCAACATATACCGCAAGAGATATTCCCAGTGATGATGAATATAAATCTGATTTTTCTCGCATTGAGGACATTACAATTGTCGGATATCCAGATGGCATTTGGGATTCCATAAACAATATTCCCATCACCCGCAAAGGAATTACTGCCACCCCGTTACAAATTGATTTTGAAAAAAGCCCTAAATTCCTTGTTGATGCAGCAATTTATCCTGGTTCAAGTGGATCGCCGGTTTTCGTGTTCAATCAGGGTTCTTATACTAAGCCTGGCGGAGGCTTATATGCTGGAAACAGATTAAAATTGGTAGGCATTATCTTCGCTGTAGCACAACACACAGTAACCGGAGAATTAAAAATAATTGATGTACCCGCTGCCAAAACATCGGTCGCGCAAACATTAATCCCGAACAATCTCGGTGTAGCTATTCATTCCAGAAAGCTATTAGACTTTGAAAAACTTCTAAAATAAAAAATAGTCGTCTATCTTTTGCTTTCTGCATTAGATAGACGATATGCTTTTGTCCCCACCTGTGAATTTTGTCCCCAGCATCCGAAAAATGTCCCCACCCTTGGCAGTTTTGTCCCCACCTGACTCACGCACATAATCTATCGCCAGATTGTATTAAAAGTTGAGTGGGAATTTCCAGCAGTACGCCGGAGGTTGGCTCCAGCACATTGACGATCATCTTGACCAACGGTTTCGGAGTAAAGAACACGCCATCATCTGAGGCGATGTTCCTGGCAAATTTATTGAGGAAATACTCATAAATGCGCCCGATGACATCGCCTCCCACATCATCCAGTGCGTCGTTATTAAAAATACGCAGAAGCTCTCCCAGTAAATCATCGGAGAACATAGTATAGTCCTTTGGCAAGACGCCAGAAATTTGTTCACTCTGCGCTTCTACTAAATCCATAGCGTTGTTGACCACTTCACCGAGGCTGTTCATTTTCTGCCCGGCTACGCTGGTAAGATTCTGTGCCGGAATATTGGCCGGTAGATTGACCAGGTAAGAATACTGCGCTTCCTTCGGAAGAAAAAGCGCACTCTTTTCCGCAAAATCGCTGGCCTCTACCGGCAGCACACGACCGCCACGGGTGGGCCGGTTTTTCTGAATTTCCGTCTCGACCTTCTTAAAGCGGCTGTAGGCATAGCGAAGGAAAATGAGACCAAGCACCGGCATGCAATATTGATTTGAGGTCAATTTTGAACCGGAACGCAACAAATCAGCCGATTCCCAAAGGTCAGCCTCCAACTTTTTAATATTCACACCATTAGTCATTGGCGGTAATCTCCTTATCTGGAATAATCTCTACAATATCATCTATTGTACAGTCTGGTACTACACATATTTTTACAAGCACCGTGTTCTCAGTTGCGCGGTTTTCATTATAGCAGTCGTTTTCCCTGAATTCAATCACGAATGTTAAAAAAGGAAGCCTGCAACGCCGTAACGCCACTCGACTTCCTCTTCAATGACTGGTATTTCTGTCGTCCGCCGACGGTCAGTTCCATCCGGTACTTCAACCGTTCTACTGCATAGCTTTCAGGTTTTTCTGTTGCCTGCCAACGGTCCGGTCCTGTGTCCGGCTTAACTTTTGGTTTTTAGGTGCCAGTCGCACCAACAGGATGACGCCTGTTTTCCTATCGATGTTATACCCAAAAGCATTCAGAAATGCAACGGATTTTCAAAATTTCTTTTTAATTATTTTGAGCTGTATTTTTGAGTTTCACGGTATAATGGTGACCGTCTCATTTACATAATCATCCGCTGTCCAGTCGTCGCTGTCGTACGCTCTGAGCAGAAATTCAATCTCCGTCACTTCTTCGATCCCGTTTGTCTCAAAGTCATCCAGACTCCAGGACATGGAGCTGTACGCGCATTTTCCCGCATAAACCTCCGTTGCCCAATAGGGATCCAGCATATATCCATTCACAGATACATCATCGACAGAAATCATCAGATCTGCATCTGTTTTGTTGACCAGAAACAGATTTGCCGTATATCCCCAGATGTCATCCGTCTCAAAATCTGTAATGATCATGGTCACCTCGTCATTGTCCACTACGAGAATATCCGACTCCTGACTCTCTCTTTCAAACAGGACCACATTGTCCTCTCCATACGGATAAATGTGAACGCTCTCCTTGGCCACTTCATCCGCCGTCCAGTCATCGCTGTCGTACACACGGAACCAGAGTTCAATATCTGTAAATTCTCCGATGTCCTCTTCGTCCAGAGAATAAAACGTAATCTCTGAGTTTTCCTTTTTCCCTGCGGCGACCTCCGTGGCAAAGTATGGATCGTTCATCACACCATTGACTGCCGCTGTCTCCACAGCAAACATGTAGGTAACATCTTCGGATTTGTTTTCGAAATACGCGTTCACCGTGTAGCCAAGCCAGTCGTCCGGATCCAGGCCGGTAATCCGGATCGTGCATTCGTCATTGTCTACCACTGTGATTTCTTCGAATTCTGTCTCTTCGGCCGCTGCGGACAGCGCACCGCAGGAAAGCGCTCCCACTGTCAAAACTGCAGCCAGTATCAGTGACAAAAGGTTCTTTCCTGCTCTGCTTCCTGTTTTATTTTCTGTTCTATTTCCTGTTTTGTTTCTTATTTTCTTTCCCATTTATCCATTTCCCCTTGTCTGACATAGTTTCATTTCAGAGTTTGCAGCCGCTTCATCATCTGGCCCTGCCTGTGCGCCCGTTGCTTCTTATTCCATCATTTATAATCCATAGAAAACGCCGGCTCCATGCGTACGATTGCACTTCTGTCCAACCCGCATTGTTTTGCAATGGTCTTCCATTTTTTCGAAACAACTGCCTTTATCTCCTTTGCAAGCGACCGAGCCTTTTCGTCAGAAATATCGTAATACTTTGCTGTATCAATTGCCAGATCAAAATTCATAGTTGCATCTTCTCTGCTGATGGCAAGTGATAGCGAATTCCCATATATAGATGGATTGACGTCATACATGGGCGAAAGCCTCCATCCGCCATCTGTGAGAAGGAAGCCATGGTTACGGAGATGATCATCCGTATTCGAAACAGCTATGCTAAAAACCACTCTCTTCCACAGCTCGACAAGATCTTCCCTGGGATTTGCCCCATAAGAACGGATAAAGGAAGCAATATCCAGATATCCTCCTTCAGCTGTCCCATCGGTCTGTCCCAGCAAATTCATAGCGGATGAAAAGTGAATTCTCCGATTCCCATTGCGGTCAAATCTTTTAACCAGAAAAGTTCCTCTTCTGTCATGGAAAGATTCTAATTTTGCTTCCGGCACATTTAATCCACACTCCACTGCAAGCTCGTGAACTGCCATTTCCCATGCTTCCACGTTTTCCTCATCCTGTCTGGACGGGAATTTGGCAATCCACAGGGAACCATCAGGCGCTTCTACGGAAGCCTTTGGGCGGGCTCCTCCTAATGAGGAACCTGGTGCAACCAGCTGCTTCAGCCATTTCTCTTCATCGCTATCCGTTCCGCCTTCCTCAAAAGATAACGATGCCGCTTCAAGAGCGCGAAGCGTAGTCCATGGCGGTGCGGCCAGCTCAGTATCATCGGAAAGGAAAGCGCCATTTTCTTCCAAAGAGAACCGCAATGCCCCCATTCTTGTTGCATCGTATACACCCAACAAATAATCGCTTTCTGTCAGTTTCCTCGGTTTACGCTTCTCCTTCCTTGCACGAATCGCTTCCCGCCGATTCATTAAGGTTCGTCCCCACCGATCCGGGCTTGAATCCGAAAAAATTCCAAACTGATTCTTATCCATCGGCGCATATTGGCGCCCCGCATATAAATACAAATCGGGATCAAAAAACAGCCCCCAATCCTTATTCAGCCAGCTTTCATCATACTCAAACGAAAAGATTTCTTTTCCCCTGCTCTCCGAAACGTATAACCGCCCCATAAGCCGTGGTTCTGTACTCATCCAGTCCGCATACACATATATTATTTTCTCACTCTTCATCCCCGGCATCTTTCTTCCTCCTGGGTGCCCTTTTTGCGGTCTTAAGCTCCAGATCCTGCAGCTTCCTGCCAAGCTCATCATCTCTGGCAATCAGTAAAAGATCCTTATCCATATTATTCAGGGCGTGCAGAACCGCAGCATAAGCTCCCATTGACACAGAAGGACTCCCCTTCTCAATCGACCATAATGTCGCCCTGCTGATTCCCGCCCTCTCCGAAACCAGTTCTCCAGATAGCTTCCGCCGAAGTCTCGCAAGCTTGATCTGCTCACCCATAGTTTCCAGTATATCCTGCGTCTGCGGCATGATAATTATTTTCCTGCTGTTCATTCATCCCTCCTGATTGCTTCATCCTACATGATTATGCTATGTTTTTCTTTTTAATTTTTAATATTTTATAATAATACAGCTTTAATGTCAATAATATTGAAAATTATTCCAATGAATGAGCCGGGGCGGCTTTAGCCGCAAAATTTCCTGCCTGTCTCTGTGCATAAATAAAGACTGACCACTTTTCACAGCAATCAGTCTATGTAAAGTCTCAGATTCTGTCATTTTTCACCGGTTGATATGGGCTTCGAATGCCTTCTGATAATCACCTTCCTCAAATGGCAGGCTGATCATCCGATGCTGCCAGGAGGACAGATACATTCCTTCCGCGAGCAGGATACTTCCCAGTCCGTCCTTTCCATTTGCAATCAAAGGTTTTCCTTCCAGAATGGCCTCCGCAAAATTATTCAGCACCGCCGCATAAGGTTCCTTTTCTTCCGGCATTGGTTTCGTCCGCCATTCGCCTTTCGGACAGCCGAAAGCGTCTGCGGAGTATATCCGAAAGACCGCAGATTATACATTCTCGTTATTTGTTCTCAGCAGCAGCTGCGCATAACATCTTCTCAATCACTGCCGCGCACAGCAGCAGCCCTTCCTGATCTTCCTCTGTAAAACGTCCCACCAGAGGACTGTCGATATCAAGCACTCCTGCAATCCTCCCATTCGCATGGAGCGGAAGTACGATCTCTGATCGGGACGCACAGTCACAGGCAATATGCCCCGGAAACTGATGCACATCCTTCACGCGCTGTACCTGATCCTGCTGCACCGCTGTGCCGCAGACACCCTTTCCGATGGGAATCCGCACACAGGCAACCCGTCCCTGAAACGGGCCGAGGACAAGCTCTTTACCCACCGATGAATCGTTTGCCGACAAGGCATCATCCGTCCCTTGCGCTGCAGGTGTAACCTGTTTATTTATTTTTTCTTTCAGAAAATAGAATCCAACCCAGTTGATATCTTCCAGAGTCTCATTGAGCAGCGCGCCCGCATTCGCAAGGTTGGCGATCAAATCAGTCTCACCCTCAAACAGACCTTCCAGCTGCCGGGCAAGCTGGCGGTACGCCTTTATATCTGAATCATTTCTCATAATATTGCGCCTCCACTGTTGCTTTTATTATCCATTCCGGGACTATCCTTTTTTAGCAGCTAAACCATCGGTTTGATGTCATCATAACACATTTTTCGGGGAAATCCATCTGATAAAAAACCTTAAAATGCTCACTGTCCATACCGCTCCCACGGCAGCACTATCCTCATATTCCTCGTGAATGTATAGATACTCAAAACCTTCAGTCACTTTCTTCATCCAATGCTTCAATCAAAAAACTGACAGGACGAAATCCGTCATTGCAGGAAATCAACGCGGATTTTTTATTCTTCATCCATCCGCTGTATATATCCTCACCGCCATAAGAGAGCGTCATTACAAATGGAGAAATGCTTTCCCACGCGCTGTCACAAAATCCTTCCGGCTTCTGCCAGCCATTCGCGACAAAAGCCTGCCCTTCCACCATATTGCACGCGTTCAGAATCGGGTTCTCATATGCTTCCATGAGATCCTTGTAGCATGCAATCCTCATGACCGTAATTCTGCATTTTTTCATCGGATCTGCTCCTCATCCTTTCATTTTGCGGTTCCTGATTCTATTTTGCGGCTCCTGATTCTATTCCGCAGCCGCCTGTTTCAACGGAAAAGATTGCCAGGAAGCCATTTAACTCTGTTTTTTCTTTTTCAGCATGGCTAAAACATCTTTTATGTTTTCACCATTTAATGCATCCGGATATTGTTTTTCGAATGTTTTTAAAGATTTTGCATTCTCCTGTTCTTCCAGCCGGATTCTCTGAAATTCATTTTTGTAATCTTTTTTCTCCAGCATGCTTCGTATATAATCTTCCGCCGATTCCGGCATGTTTTTCCATCCATCATATAAAACATTTACCGCTTTATCAATCCGTTCCAATGTGATCGAATCCTTTTTTTCTTCATGTGACAAAAGTATGCCTACAATATCGGATTGATCAGACTTATAATCGCGGTTAGACTTCAGTTTCATGGCGATCAGATATTCACTGTTGATGGTTCTTACTTCCAGTACATTTGCAAACGTTCTGTAATATTTTGAATATTCCAGCAGCTTCGGAGAATAGGATTTCGTCCTCATAAAATCAGAATTGAACCATCCATTTTCCAGATTGTATTTGTCGCCGATGCCAAGAGCAATATCTTTTAATACGGATGGAATCCGGCCAAACGCATCAATATCCATGGTTGACTCTCTGAAGCTGTAATTTGCAAGGACGGAAGCCCCGCCCACCAGAACGATTTCCGCCGATGCGTGACGCCCGGCTGTTCGCTTCAATTGTTTTGCCATATCGTTTAGAATCAGCTGTAATTTTTCTTTTGTGATGGTTTCAGACCGATTCATAAAGGCTCCTTTCAATAATTCCATGTTCCAGGAATTCAGGAATACATTCATTGATTGCCCGCTGTTTTATGTCCTGATCCGGGAACAGCCTGTCTTTTATTAAAATTCCGGATGGAAAAACCGGTTTTTCGAATTTGTGGCAGCGGATATCGCGGTAATTACTGCATCTCGGAATATCATGCATGCGTGAGAGATAGTCCAGCGCAGAAAGCAGGTACAAACTTTCAAATGTCAGGCCTTCGTTCCAGTATGTCCGGATAGCGTCAGATTCCAGCAGCTCGATCATAAAATCAATATCGCCCTTATTTTTCAGATGATGCGAGACATTACTCCGAAAGTTCGCAAAATCACGTTTGGAATCCGCAGGTGGCTCCACCAGCTCTTCCATGGTTACATTCAATGCTTTTGCTATTTTATATACCGTCTCTGCAGAACATTTTGGCAATGTTGTTTTATAAGTACAAATATCGCGGATTGTGGAATAAGGAACGCCGCTTTCCTTTGCAAGCCTGTATCTGGTTACGTTTTTCGTCTCCAGCAATACATTAATATTTGTCATGACACATCCTCCATCTCTGGCAAAATTATAGCGGTATACCACAATAATGTCAACTTATTTGTTTGCACTGTTTTTCTCTTATCATTACTGTAAGGATGCAAAACAGCATAAAAGCAAAAAGCATTTTCTGCTTGACCGCGCCCCCCTGGTGTTATTATTTAACTTATCGGAAGGAAAGCGCGCTTGCGGGCTTTCACCCGATAAGTTAACGACAGAATCGCCAGATTCTGGAGTGTTATGCGAAACGTTTTTCTTCGCATAATTCCACTAACTCAAAAAGGGATTTTATGGGAAATGAAATTACACTTTCTTAAGTGCCACGCTTAAAAAGGGGAAGAACGGGCAGATGATCACCTTCTCTTCCGGCAAGACAATGAGGATCAAAAGCGGCACAATTACCAGGAGAAGATCGAAGAATGCTCCCCTGTCCGTCTATGGCAATACTGTAAAAATAAGCGGTGGTACAGTTAAGCCAGGCCGTAAATCAAACACAGTATGCCACTTATTATTAACGCCGCCATAGAACAAAACACCTTTTCATCTTTTTCCAGCTCTCCGGCATCTTCCGGAGGAGTTTCCAGAACATCCGCCACGCTGACAGTGTTTTGTGACGTATTTTTTTTCTTGCTCTCAAAAGCCAAAAACTCCCGGGCATGATCCAGCTGCAGAAATCGAAACCATGCCAGAATCAAAAGCAGAATACCATAAATGGGGAAAATCCATGTGCGGGTCACTATTAAACCCATAGTGTTGAAATAACGTCCCCAAAGCGCTGCCAGCAGAATCCCGACAGTCAATATTTCTACCACCTTATATGCAACAGGACGGAACATCCGTCCTGTTAAAAATCCGGCATATTTCTTCACACCCACGCCTCCTCAGGTCTCTCGATTTTTTTTCGTCACACAACAAGTGATTTATTTCACAGCCCACGCAACAGAAAAAGCAAAGCATAAAATCTATTCGTTTATATCAGTTCCTTTATATAACCGTCAATTTCCCTCTGGCTTCCCCAGATGAAATGTCCGGGGGCAATCTCGCTCCAGAAGGGCTCATTGCCCGGACCATACTGATGTATGGCAGGGTCATAGATGTCAGTCTGCCGGTTTCTCTGAATCTGGGGATCCGGGACAGGGACTGCGGAAAGCAGCGCTTTCGTATAGGGATGCAGCGGATTCCGGAACAGCTCCTCCGAATCCGCAAGCTCCACAATTCTGCCCCCGGAAATGACCGCAATCCGGTCTGAAATGTAACGCACGACGGACAGGTCATGGGCAATAAACAAATATGTGAGGTTCTTCTTTTCTTTCAGTTCGCTGAGCACGTTCAGTACCTGCGCACGGATAGAAACATCCAGAGCTGAGATCGGCTCATCGGCCACGACAAACTTCGGCTCCATTATCAGAGCACGGGCAATACCGATCCTCTGCCGCTGACCGCCGGAAAATTCGTGAGGAAACCTGCTGGAATACTCCGGCAGCAGCCCTACGTCACGCAACGCTTTCGCCACCTTCTGCTGCCGTTCCGCCTCGTTCCTGTAGAGATGGAAATTTCGCAGGCCTTCGGAAACAATATAGTCAATTTTTGCACGCTCATTCAGGGATGCCATCGGATCCTGAAAAATCATCTGGCACTCTCGGATCACTTTTTTGTCCATCTCACGGCTGATTTTCCCGCTAATCCGTTCGCCTTTATAGAGCACCTCGCCCCTGCTCAGTGGATTTATGCGCAAAATGGCGCGTCCGATTGTCGTCTTACCCGAGCCGGACTCGCCGACCAGCGAAAAGGTATCCCCCTTATAAATCGTAAAATTGACATCCTGAACAGCGGTAAATTTATGGCGGCCGGAGCCAAAGGAAACCTCCATGTTCTTTACTTCCAGCAGAGGCGTCTTCTCTCCGGTCCGCCCGGCGGGGCGGTTCGCCGGCTCCATCCTGCCCTGCAGTTCGCGCAGGGTATGAATGCTCCGGGGCTTTTCGATCTTTGGCGCATGAGGATCCAGATACCAGGTCTTCGCATAATGTGTCTGACTGACCTGGAACATGGGCGGTTCTTCCAGAAAATCAATGTTCAGCGCTCTTTTATTGCGCGGCGCAAACGCGTCGCCCTTCACGTCCCTGTAGAGATTGGGCGGCGTCCCGTCTATAGATGGCAGCTTCTCACCTCTGACCCCCAGCTGCGGCAGAGAACCCAGCAACGCCCATGTATAGGGATGCTCCGGTGAGAAAAACACCTCGTCAACTGTTCCTGTCTCAACAATCTGACCCGCATACATGACAGCTACACGATCTGCCACATTCGCGACAACCCCAAGGTCATGAGTGATATAAATTATAGTCATATGGAACTCTTCCTGCAGAGAACGAATCATTGCGAGAATCTGCGCCTGCACTGTCACATCCAGCGCCGTGGTAGGCTCATCGCAAATCAAAATCTCGGGGCGGCAGGCAACCGCCGCCGCAATCACGACACGCTGCCGCATCCCGCCGGAAAGTTCATGCGGGTACTGGCCGTACCGCAGACTGGGCTGCGGTATTCCCACCAGTTCAAGCATGTGAATGGCTTCCTGCTTTGCTTTGGCGCCGCGCAGTCCCTGGTGCAGCTCAATCGACTCCTGAATCTGGACGCCCACGCGGCGCAGCGGATTTAAGGCCGTCATCGGATCCTGTAGAACCATGGATATTTTTTTACCACGGATACTCAGCCACTCTTTTTCCGTCTTATATCTCGTCAGCTCTTCTCCATCATACCGGATGGAGCCGCCGGTAATGCTTCCGTTTTTATCCAGCATTCCGACAAAACATCTGGTAAAAACAGACTTACCGGAACCAGATTCGCCGACGATTGCCAGGGTTTCCCCTTCATATAAATCCAGAGAGCATTTGCGCAGAGCCCTCAGCTTATCGCCGCGAAGGGAAAAAACCACTTCCAGATCACGGACAGACAGGATTTTTCTCTGTTCCCCCATTTTCTCATCACCCCGTTTTTCTGCGGATTTGCCAGCCGTATATGTTTAAGGCACTTCCGCCATATTGCACTTTTTTAACAGGTTCAAACATGGTTTCTCGGATCACATGCGTCAGAAAATGCATTGCCCAGCAGGTAAAATGTCACCGTGACAATAGAAACCAGGCTGGCCGGGAAAATCAGCAGATGTGGATACTGTGTGACCGCCGACCGGGCATTGCGAAGCAGGATTCCCAGAGAAAAGCTTTCGGAATCCAACCCAAGCCCCAGATAGGAAAGCGTGGTTTCCGCGCCTATGGTCCGCGGAATGCTCAGAGCAAATTGGAGGACAATAACACTGACAAGGAACGGCAAGATGTTTTTCACCAGAACCGATCCCAGCTTTGTCCCCAGGCAACGGGAAGCCAGGTTATACTCCCGGTCACGATAGAGAAACACCAGATTGCGTATCGTGCGGGCAGGCTGCAGCCAGCCAACCAAAATCATCGCAATCATCAGCGTTCCCAACGACCTGCCGATAAACAGTCCGACCAGCGTCATATAAATGATATTGGGAATATTGCTGATCAGATTATAAAGCTCGGTAAACAGCCGATCCAATGCCCGTACATACCCCCAGACCAGTCCAAAGATTACACCCAGAAGGCATTCGCCGACAGCAACGCCGCCGGAGAGTATGATGGACGTCCTCGTGGCCGCCCATACCTGTACCCAATAATCTCTGCCAAGGTTGTCCGTGCCAAACCAGTATTCACTGTTCGGGGTCAGATACATATCCCGCATATTGGAATGGAGGGAATCCAGTGAGTAGTTTCCGATATAGGGGGCGATAAATGTGAAAATCAGCAGGAGGATGAACAGGCTGCCCATAATAATGACACTCTTCTTATGGAAGAACTTGTGAAATACCGTTTTCCAGTAGGAATAGTTTGAAAAATCCATCCGTTCTGCCGCCTCAGGATGATATTCCGCCACAGAAAACAACTCTTCCACGCTTTTTCCATACTTTTTTTCCAGATCCTCAAGCGAATACGCCGAAGTCTTTGCCTCTTCCATTTTATCTTGTCGCCTCCTTCTTCCCAAGCCGGACGCGGGGATCAACCAGTGTCAGCGTTATATCACCCAGCAGTACGCCAAGAATGCCAAGAAAGCCGTACAGGATCACCAGTGTCTGCACGACATCATAGTCAAATAAAGCGATTCCTTCGACCAGCAGATATCCCATTCCCGGGATAGAAAAGAAGCTCTCCACCAGCAGCGAGCCGCTGATCGTCACCAGGAACGCTCCCGGAAGACCGCTGCACAAAGGCACAAGAGCGTTCCGCAGGACATGCCGGATAAGGATCTGACTTTCCGTCAGACCCTTTGCGGTGGCCAGCCTGATATAATCCTTGTTCAGCTCATCCACCATGTACCGGCGAACCCATAACATACGTGAGGCAATACCGCCGACACTCAGACAGACAACCGGCATTACGGCACTTAAAAATGGTTTTTTCGGCGAATACAGCGAGGGCAGGCCCAGAACCCTGGCGCCAAAAATCATAATCAGCGTATAAAAAACCAGACCCGGAACAGCGTTAGCCAGCACAGTATAAGCCATACCCAGATGATCCGGGAACCGATCCTTATACCGTGCCTGAACTACGCCGTAGCTGACGCCGACCAGCAAAGACAGACACAGACCTGCCACGCCAAAGGCCATGGAAGTTCTAAACCGGTCGCCAATCAACTCCATTACCGGAACATTATCCTTGATCTTGCGTGATACGCCAAAATCATGGTTGATAAACAGTTGTTTATAATAACGCACAAGTTGCTCCAGCGGAGGGTCAAGCAGGCCGTTAGCCTCTAAGATCGTTTGTACCTGGTCCGCAGTCAGGACACGCAGTTCATCGTCGGTGAAATATTTTTCCGCCGGAAGCAGACGCATCAGTAAAAAAACAAGCGTGATAATCAAAAACAAGGTGACAAACGATTCAATAACCCTTTTTATAAAATACTTCATGGTTTTTAATACCTCAGCCCTCACTTCCCGCGAGGTGGGCTTCTCTCAGGCTCTCAATTTCAGCCGCGGTGTAATAATCAGCCTTTGTTTCCCAGTTGATGTAGCGCTCACACAGAGTATCGTTGACGCGCGAAATCTTTGAATATGTATTCACCGGAGTGATTTCATAGCCCGATTTTGCATGCGTCGGAATCATCAATACATGCTCAATTGCAAAGGCCTCAGCTTCCGCCAGCGCCTCATAACGGGCATCACTGTCTCCTGTGATAGCATCTGCTTCCCGCACCATTTGAGTAAACTCATCAAACAGAGCGACCGTTTCTTCATCCGTGCAGTCGCTGACATGTCCATACATATCCGACCATTCTGCATTGCCGCTCATATCCGAGCAAAGCTGGCTGAGGAATGTCAGTGGATCGGAATACAGTCCGCCATATCCCTGCAGTTCAACGGAAAAATAGCTGGTATTATAAACCTCACTCAGCTTACTGCTGATGTAGGTGTGAAGATTGACCTGAACGAAATCAGTTCCAAGGCTGTCTTCAAGAACTTCTTTAAAGATTGTATAGGTGTCTACACTGGACTGAGTGCTTGCGGAATACATGTCAATCTGAATCGGGAACGTCACGCCCTGGGCACTGAGCTCTTCTATCGCAGCGGCTTTGTACTCGGCCAGCTTATCCAGATCCTGATGCGAATAATCTCCGTTTACCGGGTCATAATCAATCAGGTCATATACCAGGGAAGTATAGTCCGTGCCATTGGACAGCGAGCACAGTCCGCTGGAAGTCAATGCACCATGCGCCACAGACTCCGGATTGGCCGGGTCGATGGTAGCGTAATAATTATAGAGATCCAGTCCGTAATAGAAGCACTTCCGGAAGTTTTCATTAGCAACTGCCGTATTCCAGTCGGTATCCGGCGTATCATCCTCTTTGTTTTTTGCATAGTTGAAGAAAATGCCCCATGTAACGCTCGATGCCGCTGATTTTGCGACGTAATCATGCCATTCGCTGGTAGAATCCGACAGCAGCAGGTTCACTGTGGATGTTGAAAGGGCGCCGGGATAATTTATCTCGCCGTTCAGGAACAGCTCCCATGCGGTATCCGTAGAATCGACCTTGAGTGTGGTTACGCTGTCAAAACGGCTGACTTCCGTATCCCAATACGCTTCATTAGGAACAATCGTCCAGTAATTATCGTCTTCCCAGCTTTCAATCGTATAAGGACCGCAGTACCACAGCTCATCAGGTTCGATGGACTTATAGTTTTCTACACCAACCTCATCCAGCTGACCCTTCGCCAGAGGAAACAGGAAAACGCTTGTCGCAAGGCTTTCAAAATAAGCGCAGGAATTAATGCAGGTATAAACAACCGTATAGCTGTCCGGCGTCTCGATGCCGACCATCTCCTGTAATTTATCAACTCCCAGAGCCAAAGCTTCCTCCTCAGTCAGGCTCTTCGTGTACTCATAATAATCCTGCGCCCCCTGCAGAACAGACATGGGAAGAGTAGTCTGGAAAGAATCATTTTTCCAGAAGTTCAACACCCACTCCAGGCCGTACAGCCAGTCTTCAGATGTGACGTCGCCCTTATAATTGCCCTCATAATCTACCCATGTCACTCCTTCGCGCAGATAAAAAGTCCAGACCGTCTCATCCTCGTTGGCGCTCCAGCTCTCAGCCAGGCAGGGCTGCGGGGTGTTGTACTCGTCCACGGTCACCAGCGGATCGACAAAATTTGCGAGAACTCCGGGTTTGTCTTTACTGTGATAGATACACCAGGTGCTGATACTTGAAGTCGATGCCTGAATCAAATCCGTAATCTCATTGTTTTCGGATGCATAAGCGCTTACGGTTCCGTCAATCCCGTTTCCGGCAAACGCGATCACACCTGTAAGCAGCAGTGCCATCGCCTTTTTCATTTTTGAGCTTTTCATTTTAATCCTCCTCGTTCTTTATACCAGTCATGTTCCTTATGGTAAGCGACCGTTTCAATGTGCCTGACAGGTTTCCCCGGCACAATCGGCGCACTGCGGTCAATGGAAATGTCATTTACCGGAATTCCCAGATTGTCGCAATAAGCGGAGAATACTGCATACACTCCCGCCGTGTACAGACGATAATTCGGTTTGTAATACACAAAGGATTTCAGACAGTTAATCAGTTCAATTCCGCCATGGTTGCACGCGGCCAGCACCGGAGCTCTTGATTGATCACGCTCGCTTATCGCGTCCTGATTGCATGCAAAGAGGTAGGGAAGATCAACCGGAAGCACAACATGCTTTACTCCGCTTTCATCCGTATATTCAATTGTCAGGGGACGTCTCTTCCCAAAACTGGTGTTTGCCCTGGCTCTTAGCAGCATAGGCGCGCCCGGCAGCCGTTTCTCCCATAACTCAAAGCTATATTTTTCCAAAGCCGGATGTGAGAGCTTCAGTTCATTGAGCCGCGGGTATTTCCAGAAATCAATCGGGTGCTTGCCATCAAGGCGCGTATCAAACATATACACTCTGGTATGATTCGCGACAGCATAATCATTGATCGTGGTAATGCCTCCCTGGCTGTTCGCGCACCATGCCCCCGCAATAACCACTAAAAAGCTTCCCTTCTGATCGAGAATCCACAGCAGCTCCGCCAGAGTAACTGGCTGAATATTGATCTGCTCCCCTTTTTGGAAACAATCCTCCGTCTTAAAAGCATGCCCCCGCTCATTCCTCTTAAAAGCATCGTACATATAATCCGCATGGGTGTAAGGTGAAATACCGCCGTCTCCAATTTTCCCAAAAATTACGGTTTCCAGCCTTTCATCAAAACCGGCATCCAAAACGCTGCACGCTTCATCACTGTAAATCTGCCCGTCTTTACCACGGAAGCCGTCCAGTTCCAGCGCGCTGACAATAGGAAAGTATTCATCCTCCCGTCCTTGAGCCAGGCCACTGTTGTCCACACGATTGTCTTTATTGAAGACAAACAAAAATGGCTCATGGACATTCGGGACAGTAACCGCATCCTGATAGAGATTCAGATAGGTAATATCGTCCCCGGAGCCAACCTTCCCGGCCACCCAGTCATTCAGGTTGGTCAGATGCCGCGTCACCAGTTCCCCATAAATATAATTACAATTCGCGCAGCCAATGCTCTTTTCCTTTCCTGGTCCGTCATAAGAATCCTGCGCCGTAATGTCCACTTTAAAATTTGTATCCTCGGTGCTGCCGTCAGCCCGGAAATCATACAGATAGACCGTATCAACACCATATTTGCGGGCAAAATAATTAATGCGGTCAATCACTCCCTGCGTTTTCAGACTCCATGTACCGCCGAACAGCACCACATGGGTTCCCTCCGCAGAGAGCAAATAACAAAGCTCATCAAAATACAGTGGTGTAATTACCACCTCCGAAGCATCCTTTACTCCGTAAACAGGGCTGTTTTCCAAAGGCAGATATTTAAAGTTATGATACACATATTCCTTTGCCAGATCTGTATCTATACTCGATGAAAAAACCTGTTCTTCTCTTTTTATGCTCATCGTACTCCTCCAATTTTGTGTCAGAGCGGTCTCTGGAACTCGAAATTTCCATTTTCTCCGCCTGATATTTCAAATTCATTTTCGTCCTGATTGCATCTGCCCCCCAGCCAGTCTCTTACGCCTCAGGGGGAAAAGACATCGCAACCCACGCAGGCAGGCAGCGAATTGTCTTTGTAATGACACATATGCTATTGCCACTTCATTTTCTCCTTTCAAATCTATTTTCCCATTAATTAAATAGGATTAGTAGTATATAAAATTAAAATAACACAAATTTCGGAATTTGAAAAATACCTGTTATTTATCGTCAACGATAAGTCCGTCTTAATCTTTATATTTCTTAAGCTCCTCTATATAAAGCTTCCCCATATCACTGAGCGCCTGGTTTTTCCTCACAATATATCCGATCGTTAAAGGATCCTCTTCTTTTAACTTAACCGCAATAAATTCATCCTTTAAAATTATGCTTTCCGTCATAATCCCCGTTCCTATAGAGTATCCATTTAATTCCGCCATAATTTCAGAGGAGGTCGCTCTGTCGTTTGATTTTATCAATCTTTCAAACTCATAATCTCCCAGCGCCTCTTCTGTAAGATAAAACTCATTGTTGCTGCTTTGGTCAAAACTCACGCAGGGATATTCTCTGAGTTCCTCCAGAGATACTTCACTCCTGTCAGCCAGCGGATGTCCTTTCCAGACGTATGCAAAGGTCTCACGTACCGTCAGCGGCGCAAACTCAATCTGGTAATCTGAAAACAGCCTTTTCATTATGTTCTCATTGCTCTTTGAATAAGAGATAACGCCAATTTCACTTCGCATACCCCTCACATCGGTGAGTACCTCATCCGTCCTGGTTTCCCTTACTGAACAGACATATTTATCCGCATTCAATAAACGAATCACATTTACAAATGCTTGAACTGCAAACACGTAATGCTGCATGGAAACGGAAAAGCAGAGCCGATCCTCATGCCTGTCCAAATATCTTTTTTCAACCAGTTCATACTGCCCTACCGCCTGTTTGGCATAGGATAAAAACTCATTTCCACGCTCTGTCAGAGAAATCCCCTTATTGCTCTTTTCAAATATCTGAAAATTTATTTCCTTTTCCAGTTCATGTATCGAAAGTGAAAGGGCAGGCTGCGAAATAAACAGCTTATGAGCTGCCTCTTTCATTGTTGAGGAATTTGCCAATGCAAGGACATATTTTAATTGTAATATCGTCATGCTTTCACCCAGACTCTCCCGGAAAAAAATTCGGATTTTGTAATTCCTACTTTTTAAGTAGGTTTTATATGATTCCGTCATATTATATACCTGTGAAGGGTATTTGTCAAGAAATGCCAGGGGGTTCGACACCATAAAGGGACAGTACTTTTTCTCTTATCATTACCGTAAGGATGCAAAGCAGCATAAAAGCAAAAAGCATTTTCTGTCATCATTCCCCATTTTCCGCTTGACCGCACCCCCCCTGATGTTATAATTTCGCTAACTCAAAAAGGGATTTTATGGAAAATGAAATCCAGAAATCGGATAGGGGGAGTTTTCTCATCCCTATCCGCCTGCGCCGGCCGCGTATGGCGTAAGCCATAAAACTCCTTACGCGGCCGTGTGCATAACAAGCAAGGGAGGATCTCATTATGAGCGGAAAAAAGAATCTCAGAAAGCTTTTCGTCACTCTGTCAGCCATGTTTTTGCTGATCTTTACCATGTCACTGACTTCGATGGCCGCGTCGAAGACCGTCGCTTCGATCGGCAGCACAAACTACACTTCCTTAAGCGCCGCGCTTAAAAAGGTAAAGAACGGAGAGACGATCACCCTGAAGGCAAATGTAACGCAGACGTCGGCTCTGAGCATCAACCGGAATAAAAACTTCACGCTGAACCTGAACGGTAAGAAGATCACCTTCTCGTCCGGCAAGACGATGAAGATCAAGAGCGGCACGGTCACGATTACCGGAACAGGCACCATCACGGGCAGCGGCATCGTGGTATCAGAGGGAGCCGTGCTTAACATCAAAAAAGGCACTTACAAGCAATACATTGAAAGCCACGGAACCACCAATATCAGCGGCGGCACCATAAAGGGAAACAGTACGTACGGCGCATGCATCTCAAACTCTGGCAAGCTGAAAATCACCGCAGGAACGTTCACTGCCAGCGGCAAACGGGATATTATTGACAGCGAGGGTACTGTAACCATAACCGGCGGCACCTTTACAAGCACCTCTACTTATAACATGCTGACGAACGGGGGGAGTGGTACAATGACCATCAAGGGCGGTACCTTCTCAAACACAAAAGATCAATTGATCGCTGCGGCTGGTGATTCGGTAACAACAGTCACAGGCGGCACCTTCACATCTGCGACCAGCTGCATTTACATAATAGAAAACGCAACAGTCAAAGTCAAGGGAGGTACCTTTAAGCATGCAAAGGTCGGCGATGTAAAAACTTCCACGGCTAACGTTGTAGCGAATGACGGCGGTACACTCGCAATCAGCGGCGGCACCTTCACGAACAGCAAAGTCAACAGCCCTCTGCTTTACAATACAGGAAAAACCACGATCAGCGGCAGTGCTTCCTTTAAAGACTCCGGTAAAACCGGGGACACAGTTGTAAATGAGGGCGGCACGCTTACCATCAAGGGCGGTACAATTACCAAAAGCGGAGCGAAGAATGTTCCACTGTCCGTCTATGGCGGTACTGTAAAAATAAGCGGCGGTACGATCAAGGCAACGAACGGATGGGAAGCGATATACGCAAACAGCGGAACGCTCAAAGTAACCGGAGGGAAGCTTTCTGTCAAAGATAATTACGCAATCACCGTGAGCAGCTCCGTTAAATACAGCATCGGAAGCGGCGTATCCTTCAGCGGCATCAGTAATACTGGCAAGGTCAATGTAGAAGAATAGTAACTGTGAAGGTACTGAACAGTTATGGGTAAAGCATGTATCTGTCCTGAACGGATACGAAAGTACTTATCCTAAGCGGATACAAAACTGCAAAAGACAGATAATGTATACGCAAGAAAAGTCCGGCTGCTCAAAAAGGTTTTGAGGCAGCCGGACTTTTTGCAGGTTGTTTACAGGGAATTTCTCAAATTTCCAAAAAAATCCACGGCTGCGGTGCCTTGAACCCTGGACTCATTTCTGTTTCCGTCACACAACCGTCTCCCGGATCATTTTCCCATCTATCTCAATCGTACGTGTCCCGATCAGCTTTTCTTTATTCGCATTAAAGCAGAAGCTGAGCAGCCAGCCGACCGGCAGGTTATATCGTTTCAGATAACCGCAAAGCTGTTCCCTGCCTGTCTGTTCATAACTTTCTCCATGCCAGATTTTTGCTTCTATAATATATTGCCGTCCCTGATAGTCCACAACTATATCCGTTCTGGTCTTATCAAAAAGCTCCGGCTCCATGTAATAATTCCCGCTTCCGTTGATGATCGGTTTCAGAAATGTAAGAAAAATCAGTCTGGCCTCATTTTCCAGGAAATCAGAGGTCCGGTCTGCATAGATGCTTTTATAATGCACGGCAAAACGGCCTATAATCTCATCCATATTCAAACCTTCAGCAGTTTTCATCTGATACTTTTCCAGATCGGCTGCCCGGTAGATTCTGCTTGCCGTCTTTTCCTGGATCAGCTTATCACAGATGATCGTCTCAAAAATGCGGTTGGCTATTACTGTCATTCCGTTTCGTTCTTTCAGCCATCCAAACATAAACCCAAGCTTTACCAGATTATCATTTAAATTGAAAGGCACATTTTCCCGGCAGACTGCAATCTGATACACAAGATTCTTCAACTGTTTACTGGAATCCAGTTTTTTATTCAAATCATCAAAGAGTGTATTCTGCTCTTTCAGAATAAGCTTTACGGCTCTTAAAAATCCAGCCTGGGTCCATGCCGCCTGTCTCGTCCCGAAGTCAGGATCGCGGGATACTTTCTCATCCAGCAGCCAGCACAATCTGGACACCAGAAATGGGTATCCAGATGTATAATTATAAATCTGATCAGCAAACCACGCGGTATCAAACTCAAGCGCATAGTCATTCCGATATTCATTCAGCATTACCGCAATTTCTTCTGCATGAAAAGCCATATCTATATCAAAATCTGCAGAAATATTCCAGGGCGAGTTATACTGATGTTCCTCATCCGGCCTCATTTTAATCTGAACATTTTTTATATCATATACGCCCGCCAGAATCACACTTTTAAAAGTAGTATCTTCTCCTTCGTTTGAACTGATATATTTCCTGCGCAGCATGCCAAGAAAATTTAAAAATAATTCATTGTTTGAAACTGCATCAACCTCATCAATCATCAAAACGATTTCACGATCGCTCTCCGTGCAGAGCTCCGTTATGCGATTTCCCAGCGTTGTTAAGGAAGCTTTTTCAGTAAAAGGCGCACACCAAATGTCCAGAAGCTCTTTTTTTAACGACGTCCGCCTAAGCTGTTTTCCAACTTCCTCAACAAAAATCTGCACCAGGCCGCTCTCATATCTGGCTGTTTCACCCAATCCCTCAAATGATATTTTTGCTACATAATAGTCCGTCTGCAGCGCTGCCTTCAATCGAAAAAGTGTAGTGGTTTTCCCATATTGTCTGGCTCTGTTAATTGTAAAATATTTATTTTGTTCGACCAAATCCTCCACAATCTGTTGAATACGGTTGGAGGTATCTACCATATAGTGTTTTTCAGGAATACAGATAGCAGTCGTATTAAACCTTCTGGGCATTCTCTGTGCCTCCTCTCATAGGCACCGCCCAGGCGCGGATTTCTTCATGGGCGGCGCGTTTTGCCTTCGAACCTCAGCGAAGGTGATTTCCATACTTGTACCAAAAAATGTTTTTAAATTCCTACACAACGGCTTCAATTAAAGTTCTTTCTCCCAGCTGCAGCTGTCTGATGCCGGTTGTTTTCTTTTTATTAAAGTTAAAGCTCAGCATATAACCCTTTTGCAGATGATAGTAATCCATATACTCCAACAGCTGCTTTTCCCCGCGCCTGTTATACTCCTGACCATGCCAGATCTTCATTTCCAGGACCTCCTGAACACCTTTATAGTCAATGACAACGTCCGTCCTTTTCATATTTCTTGTCCTGGTTTCAATATAATAATTGCCGCTCCCATTAATGATCGGTTTCAGAAAAATCAGGAAAATACGCCGTCCATTTTCTTCAACAAACCGTTCATCCGCATCTGCGTAAATGTCTTCAAAATACTCGCAGAATTTTTTCAGAACCAACTCCATCTGAAGATGGCCGCCCAGCACGAACTGATTCTTTTCCATTTCAGCAGCTGTAAACATTTTATTATCCGTTTCTTCCTCAGAAAGGAAAAGATTATACAGCTTCATCTCAAAAATACGATTGGAGACACAGACCATCCCATCCTTCTCTTTCAGAAAACCAAACATTTCTCCAATGCGGATTCTGTCATTTTCCGCCTCATATAAATATTTTCTCCCCTGAAAAAGAATTCCGTAAATCATTTCCTTCAGTTTGGGATACTCCGCAAGTTTCTTACTCATGTCGTCAAATAAGGTATTCGGGGTCTTTAAAATTACCTGCACCGCTCTCTGGAAAGCTTCCTCCCCCCAGCTTTCTTTCTTCTCCGGTTTCGTGCTGTGTTCCGTCACTCCCTTTGCCATAATCTGGCACAATCTCGAAACGAGGAATGGATACCCCATTGTATAATCATAGAGCAATTGACTTATCCGGTCCATATCCATCCCGGTATCCCATTCAGCTTCATACTGTGTAAGCATAGAAATGATATCCTTCGGCGAAAAACTCATGTCAACTGTAAAATCCACCGCAATATTCCAGGGAGAGTTATATCTGGATTCCGCTTCCGGATGAATTTTCTGTTTTAGGTTTTTCACATCATAAACCCCAGCCAGAATCACCGACTGAAACGTCGCCACCCCCGGCCTTTTCAGATAATAAAAGCGAAGCTGAGCCAGAAAATCAAGAAACACCTGATTATTCGAGGCGGAGTCCACCTCATCTATCAATAAAACTACTTTTTTGCGGGATTTTCTGCACAAGCCAGTCAATGAGAGAAAGAACCTGGAAAGAGACGCTCCCTCCAGGTGCTCGTCTGCGTACTGTCCCAGTTCCTGTTCCGCGTCCGCAGGCAATGTCTCCTCTGCCACCAGCAGAATCTGCCTGGAAACGGCAGCCACAAAACGTTCTTCTGATGCAAAGTCAGTGTACGAAAGGCCTTGAAAATCCAGACTGATCACAGAATAATATGGCTTCAGATAACCAGCCAGAGCAGTCAGAATCGTGGTCTTGCCATACTGTCTCGCGCGATTAATGGTAAAATAATCTCCCGCATCTACCATATTCTTAACAGCAGCCAGTCTGGAGTTCAGGTCAACCATATAATGTCTGTCCGGCAGACATATCCCATTCGTATTAAAAATCTTCGCCATCCGACCGCCTCCATTTGCTTCGCCCGCTGCGCGAATTGTTTGTAAACTGTTTTTCTTTTTGTCAGAATAGCACAAATATCTGGTCTTTACAAGCTGAATGTCCGCTCTTGCACTGTTTTTCTCTTATCATTACCGTAAGGATGCAAAACAGCATAAAAGCAAAAAGCATTTTCTGCCGTCATTTCCCATTTTCCGCTTGACCGCGCCCCCCTGATGTTATAATTTCGCTAACTCAAAAAGGGATTTTATGGAAAATGAAA
>JAJQFO010000202.1 GCA_021201095.1 Lachnospiraceae bacterium | reverse complement strand
AATGAAAAGTGTCCGCTCCGGGATCCGCCAGCGCCGCCTTCGGGCTTTGAGCTTGTCGATTCCCATAAGAATCAGTCCGGCCAGATTGATAATGACTATGTAAGCGATCAGAAATGCCTTCATGGAAAACCTCCGATAATAAGTGCATCAACGAAAAACATTCTACACCATGAAATACCATTTGTCAAACGCTACTTTTAAAATTTTGAAAATTCAAATCGTATTTGACACAATTCGACAGGTTTCGCCATATAATTTTCCGCAGAGCCGGGGATCACGCTGTTTTTCCGGTCAGGCCAGCGGCAGGAGCCGGACGGTGCTCATGCAAGGTCAGGCGCCGTTATTCGTACAGATGTTTTTTCTGTACAAAAAGTGGAGTATATGTATAAATTTAGTATAAATTTATGCACAGAAACATTTTGTTTCCCTTGACTTTAAAAGGAAAGCAAAGTATGATATTAGGCGGCATGAATGCAGGCCGAATGAATTAGGATAAAGCGAGGAGAATTATATGTATTCACTGGAAGAAGTACGGCGCGTGGATCCCGAGATCGCGGATGCCATTGTAGCTGAACAGGAGAGACAGAACAGCCACATCGAGCTGATCGCATCAGAAAACTGGGTTTCAAAGGCCGTGATGGCGGCGATGGGAAGTCCGCTGACCAATAAATACGCGGAAGGATATCCGGGAAAACGCTATTATGGCGGCTGCGAGTGCGTGGACGTAGTGGAAGAGCTGGCACGCAACCGGGCCATGGAGCTTTTTGGATGTACGTACGCGAATGTGCAGCCGCATTCCGGTGCACAGGCAAATATGGCAGTGTTTTTCGCGCTGCTGAAGCCCGGCGACAAGGTACTGGGGATGGATCTTTCCCAGGGCGGACATCTTTCCCATGGGAGTCCTGCTAATTTTTCCGGTTCTTATTTTGATGTCACATCATACGGCGTAAATGACGATGGATTTATAGATTATGATGAAGTGCGCCGCATCGCACTGGAATGCCGCCCGAAGCTGATTGTCGCGGGGGCAAGCGCCTATGCGCGTACGATCGACTTTAAGCGTTTCCGCGAGATCGCGGACGAGGTGGGCGCTTACCTGATGGTAGACATTGCGCATATCGCGGGCCTGGTGGCAGCGGGTGTGCATCCGAGCCCGATTCCCTATGCCCATGTCACCACAACGACGACGCACAAGACTCTGCGCGGGCCCAGAGGCGGACTGATTCTCTCCGACGCGGAATTTGCGAAGAAGGTGAATTTTAATAAGGCGATTTTCCCAGGCACGCAGGGCGGTCCTCTGATGCATGTGATCGCGGCGAAGGCGGTCTGCTTTAAGGAAGCACTGCAGCCGGAATTTAAGACCTATCAGGAAAACGTGGCGAAGAATGCGAAAGCACTCTGCGCTGGTCTGATGAACCGCGGGGTGAAGATCGTCTCCGGCGGCACGGACAACCATCTGATGCTGGTGGATCTGACGAGTGTTGGCAGGACCGGCAAGGAAGTAGAGCACCTGCTTGATTCGGTCAATATCACATGCAACAAGAATACGATTCCGAACGATCCGCAGTCCGCATTTGTGACAAGCGGCATCCGTCTGGGGACTCCGGCGGTTACCACACGCGGTATGAATGAGGCAGACATGGATACGATTGCGGAGGCAATTTCCGCGATGCTCAAGGATGAGCCGGGCTGTAAGGAGAAGGCGATGGCTCTGGTGAAGTCGCTCACCGACAAGTATCCTCTTGTTTAAGCTGTGAGCAGCAGACAGAAAAAGTACCTGATGGCCGGTGTAAAGGAGCAGACTGGTCTGTGGCGGTGATGCTGTGAGAAAACAGCGGCGGCGGCCGGCGATTGGAAGATAGAGAGGGTCTGGCAGGGATGCCGGGCCCTTTTTCCGGCACTGCGGACAGGGTTGTTCATGAAACCTTAAGAAAAATAAGATTACTTTTTGCCGGGGATGTGTTATAGTGTTGTAAGACTAAATGATCTCCGAAAGGACGACTGTTTTATGAAGAAGGTAGTTATTACATTATTAGTACTGGCGTTACTTGGCGGCGGAGGATATGGCGCCTATTATTATTTCTTTTCGGATTCTGCAGGAAGCCAGGGACGAGTTTCCTCTGAGAGCGAGGATGCCATCTACGTGATGACGGTTTCAGCAATTACCGGCTACGGTACGGGCACCGGTGTGACGGAGACCTACGCCGGGGAAGTAGAGGCGCAGGCAACGATCGAGATAAAGCTGGACTCAGACCGGACTCTGGACGAATGCTATGTCAAGGAAGGAGACATTGTCGAAGAAGGACAGGAGCTCTTTTCTTATGAGACACAGGATGTGGAGGACGATATTGCCCAGGCTGAGATCGAGATCGAGAGAGACCAGATGGAGATCGAGTCCAACGAGGCACAGATCACACAGAATGAAAAGCTGATGGCGAGTGCGACGGACTCTGATGATAAGACGGAGTACTATCTGGAGATTCTGCAGCTGCAGAATTCCAACAAATCTCTGGAGTATGAGATTAAGTCCAAGCAGCTTGAGATAGAGTCTTTGCGGGAAACACTGGATGAGTCTGTGGTGACTGCGGAGATGGGCGGCATCATCCAGAGCATAGCCGATGTGAATGACTCCTCTGACTCCTATTCTTCTTCAGACAGCGTGTATATCACGATTCTGGCGGAGGGAGATTACCGGATTAAAGGTACGGTCAATGAGTTGAATTATGATGATCTCTACGAGGGCATGCCCGTGATTGTACACTCCCGCGTGGATTCTTCCATTACCTGGACGGGGAGCATTACGGAGATCAGTACCGAGCAGGATGGATCTGACTCAGATGACTACTATTACAGCTATTACGATTCCTCTGATACATCCACTTATTCCTTTTACGTGGATCTGGACAATGCAGACGGCCTTCTGCTTGGCCAGCATGTATATCTGGAGGAGGACGCCGGACAGCTCGAGGAGAAGACAGGACTCTGGCTGTCGGAATACTACATTATGCTGGAAGACGATGCCGCGTATGTCTGGCTGGCCAATACATCTAATACGATAGAGAAGCACGAGATTACGGTGGGAGATTACGATGAGGATCTGGAGGAATACGAAGTCCTGGACGGACTGGAGGCGGAGGATTATATTGCGCCTCTTTCGGATACGATCTCCGAGGGTGATCCGGTGTACTATTATGATATCGCCGCAGTGACGTCGGATGACACAGATGATTATGATGATCTGGAGTATTATGACGCGGACGAGGAGGGCGATGATGACAGCTTTTATTATGACGTGGATGAGGAAGAATATTATGATTTAGACGATGACGACGTCTATTACGAGGAGGACGATGACGACATTTCCTACTACGACGAGGACGAAGATGGAGTGATTTATTACGAAGAGGATTGAAAACGATCCTGCGCTGGCTTGCAGCCTTTGCGGAGACGACAGGGCATTGTAATCGGAGAGGAAACGCTGAGAATGCGCAGCCGGGCAAGGTGCTGGGAAATGACCGTGCCAATGGGAAACAGAATCTGCGTCGGAGGAGTACACAGACTTATGATTTTAAGACTCGAACATATTTATAAGGATTATAATCTGGGAAAACTGAAGGTGCCCGCACTGAAGGATGTTACTCTGGAGGTTGAAAAGGGAGAATATCTGGCTGTCATGGGCCCGTCTGGCTCCGGGAAGTCCACACTGATGAACATCATCGGCTGTCTGGACCGTCCGACCTCGGGGAGTTATGAATTATCGGGACAGAATGTGATGGGACTTTCCGATTCACAGCTGGCAGATGTCCGGCTGCGGAGCCTGGGGTTTGTATTTCAGAATTTCCAGCTTCTTCCACGCATGACGGCACTTGACAATGTGGCGTTGCCGCTGGTCTACGCAGGCGTAAGGAAAAAAGTGCGGCGGCAGAAGGCCAGGGAAGCGCTGATCCGCGTTGGTCTGGAGGAACGCATTTCCTTTAAGCCGACGCAGCTTTCGGGCGGGCAGAAGCAGAGAGTGGCGATTGCGAGAGCCATGGTAAACAATCCGGACATTCTGCTGGCGGATGAGCCGACAGGAGCGCTGGATTCCAAATCCGGAGCGCAGGTGATGGAGCTGTTCCAGAGCCTGAATGATGAGGGCGTGACTGTGATCATGATTACTCATGACCGCAATATCGCCAATCACGCGAAGCGGATGGTTGAAATCTTTGATGGGGAGCTGATCGAGCGAAGGTCTCCGGACAGCCAGGAGAATTCTCAGACTCGGGAACTCTATTCCGGGACGGGGGATTCTGATCGGTCTGGGGAACCGGATGGATCGGCGGATCCGAAAGGAGCATCTGGCTCTGAAGATCCTGCCGGACGCAGCAAGACAGATGAGGAAGGGGAGGTGCCGGAATCATGAAAATCAGGACAGTGCTGATCAGTGTGACATTGACGGGGGCGCTTGTAGCGGGCGGTGTGTACGCGGCCTATTATTCGATGAACGGAAAAACGTCCCCGGTAGAGGTCGTGCCGGTAAAAAATATTTATCTGGAATCCTACTATTATTATGATGAGGAGTCCTTTTACGGGACTGTGACTTCCCAGGTATCCCAGAGTGTGGTACTGGATTCAGAATATTCGATCGAGGAAATCTATGTTTCAGAGGGGGATGAGGTGACCGAGGGGACACCGCTTTTTTCTTATGATATGACGCAGAAGGAAATTGACCTCGAGGCAGAGCAAATCAGCCTGCAGACAAGTGAACTGGCACTTTCAAGGTTAGAGAAGGAGCTGGCTGCCCTCCAGAAGCAGGCGGGGACCGCTTCTCTTGAGTCAACATCTGCCACACTGACGACTTCCTCCGGGGACGAGATCATTGACGATGGCTCGGAAGGGACAGGAGAGGATTCGTCAGACGGGAGCGATTCGGATGGAGCCGGGGATTCTTCTTCGGGCGACGGCAATGAGGGCGGCAGCGGGGATATTGAGATTGAGGATATCGAGACTGTCGACACAGAAGGGACAGACGAGACAGAGAAAACGGATTCCTCCGATGAGGAAAGTACCCTGCTCACCGCGGTTACAAATTTCGAACTTTTGATCAGCGAGATGCAGAGCTACAT
>JAJQFO010000098.1 GCA_021201095.1 Lachnospiraceae bacterium | reverse complement strand
GCAGCCGGGGAGATAGCGGTGCCCTGTACCTGCAATCCGCTACAGCAGGGGTGATGCCGAGCCCAGGGCGTGCTGTTGCAGAGCTGCCCCTGATAAGTGATGTTGACGTCTGGGTCTTACGCGGCAGGAATCCGTGAACCGTGTCAGGTCGGGAACGGAGCAGCACTAAGCGGAACCACCTGGGTGCCGTAAGGCAGCCTGGACCGAGTTAACTGTCAGGGTAACGTCTGTGGCAGGCGTTCAAAGCGAGGCGCACGGAATTTTATTTATGACCGCGTAGGGAGATTACTCTCAGACCGCGGTCTTATTTTATGTCCGTACCCGCCAAACCAGTTATTTCACGATTTTTATTCCTGCGAAGCAACGAGCCAGGTAGCCGAGCTTGCATTGGGGGCTTTGACTATGATGCTTGTCCGTGCCCCGGTAAGTTCCGAATTGCGATATTGCAACTATTCAGGACAGTACCTCGCACCTGCTACGAGGTACATATGAAAGTATATGGCGTGCGGGGAATATCCCACGCTTCGCATGGGATATTCCCCATCGCGAAGCGATTTTAAATGGGCTTCTCCCTCGTAACTATGAGGGTACTGAACAGTTACGTGATATTTACATTTTCTTACGTACCCCGCAGCGAGTGCGGGGTCTATCCCAAATAGCTGCGCCCCAAATTGAGAAAGGAGCACCCATGGCTGCAAAATCACCTATGACAGCTGACGAAAAATATATGAAGGAAGCCCTTCGCCAGGCAAAAAAAGCTTACGCTCTCCGCGAGGTTCCGATTGGGTGTGTCATAGTCTGTGAAGACCGGATTATCGCGCGCGGTTATAACCGGCGCAATACAGACAAAAATACCACCGCGCACGCTGAAATGATCGCGATCCGCCGCGCCAGCAGACTGCTCGGCGACTGGAGGCTGGAGGGGTGTACCATCTATATCACACTGGAGCCATGTCAGATGTGTGCCGGAGCAATCGTACAGTCCCGTATCACTCGCGCGGTCATAGGCGCCATGAACCCAAAGGCCGGATGTGCCGGATCCATCCTGAATCTTCTTGAAATGCCGGAATTCAATCATCAGGTGACTGTAGAGCGAGGTGTCCTCGGAGAGGAATGCAGCACGATGCTCTCCGGATTTTTTCGTGAGCTGAGAGCATCAAAAAAACATTTATAATCGGATAGAGAGAGTTCTCTCGCCCAGTCCGCCGCGCGAATTGCTGTATGCCAGAGACATCATAAAGCAAATACAGTCATCGTAAAGCGAAACGCAGACCGAAGCCAACTATTCGCGCAAGCTATGTTATAAAATGCCGGAAATAAAACCATCTGTATTCAAAATCACCCCCTCCTGACCGGAAATTTTTTTAAGGTATATAATCAAAACGCTTCCGATGAATGGCATACCATTCATCTGTTCCAAATCTATCTTTGACAGTGTGATTCCATTCATACAAAGCTTTCCTGAAACAGGGGAAGTATTCACACTGTCACATCATTCAAGGAGGGATTTCATCATGAAAAAGCTTACTAAAAAAATGGCAGTCCTGTTTGCAGCGATGGTGATGGTTATTTCAGCCATGACGCTTGTGTCCTCTGCGGCCGTCTCATGGCCTTCCTACGGCACCAGCCGGCCAATCAAGGTGTATACGATCACTACAGCCAATAATACAACAGCCTACACATCGTCTTCATTAAGCACCAAAAAAGGAACTATTTACGCCTCCGATGAAATTTATGTGTATTCCATTGGTAAGAACAGCAAGGGATGCTGGTATGCTTACGGCTCCTATCCGGTGACCGGCTCCAGCAGCAGAAAATACGCCTACATTCCCCTGAGTGCTATTACGAAGGCAACCTCTCTCAGTGAGAAAAGAATCGCTACCGCTACTATCAAAAGCTACCGCAGAGCAAGTACCTCATCAACCGCCGGTTCCATTTCTTCCGGAGACTATGTATACAAGCTTACAACCAGCGGAAACTACACACAGGTTTTATACAACATAGGATCCACATCCAATACAACCGGATGGCGTATGGCATGGGTAAAAACAACTGATTACACAAACAGCACCAGATCCTCCAGTGCCGTTTCCATTTCAAATGCTACTGTTACACTCTCCTGTTCCAGCTATACCTATGACGGATCAGCGAAAAAACCGACCGTTACCGTTAAGTATGGTTCAAAAACACTGACAAACGGCACCCACTATTCCGTGTCCTACAGCAACAACGTAAATGCAGGCACCGCAACCGTCACCATTACCGGCAAGGGCAGCTATTACGGCACCAAAAAAGTCACCTTTACGATTAAGGCCGCTTCTTCCTCCACCACCTCATCCGGCAGCTGGCAGTATCCTGTAACCAGCGCCTACTGTACCTGGTCCACCAAGACTAACATGAGCTGGGGCGGTTATAATTACTCCTCTTCCCGCCCGAGCCGCTCGTACCACCTTGGAATCGACATCGCTTCCAGTACCGGCGACACGAAAATCTACGCAGCTGCTTCCGGAACCGTGGCTGCTGTGGGATACAATTCCGCAAACGGATACTACGTAATCATTAAACACACGCTGAGCGGCAAAACCGTTTATTCGTTCTACGCACACCTGTCCAGCTATTCTGTATCAAAAGGACAGAGCGTAAGCAAAGGCGCAAAGATCGGCATCATCGGCAAAACCGGCAGCGCATCCGGTGTGCATCTGCACTTCGCCGTGGTCAGCACCCTCTGGTCAAACGGCAGCTACTACGGCTATGGCACTAAATTTTCCGGAAGCTCTGTAAATAAGGTAACCTACTCGAATGTCACTTACTACAATCCGTACTATATCATCAAAAACGGAAAACTTCCGTCGTAACTGCAGAGAAAGCAATGCAGAAAGCAGTGGTGCAATCAAAAGAGTCCCCTGGGGCTTAACATAAACTGAAAACTTTCTTACACAACCATTTACACTCGAGCAGCAAAGGGGGCGCCGCTTTCGCGGCGCCCCCTCTTTTTTTTGTTCACGAGCCCTTCATGAAATCAACAATCGTTTTTTATTGTTTGTTGTTTGTTTAGCTCCTTCTGTTTCCTCTGCGGCGTCTGTAAACAGCCTCAGCCATCAGGATTCCGGCTGCCATCAGCATCAGTGCCAGATAGAATGCCAGAGGTGTATCATCGCCTGTCTGTACAGCGGTCGTTGTCTTCGTCTCCGATTCAGTTTCCGTCTCTGTTTCTGTTTCCGTCTCTGTTTCTGTTTCCGTCTCTGTTTCTGTTTCCGTTTCTGTCTCTGTTTCCGTTTCTTCTTCGGATTCTTCTTCCTCCTCGGACTCCTGATTCGTAATAACAACCTCCGCATTATAGCTGCTTTCCGTCAGCACCACTTCTGAGCCGGTTACCGTTACCTCATAGAGGAACTCCTCTGATCCGGATACAACCGGTATACCGTTCTCATCAGTCTCTGTCACGTAGAGAGTAATTGTTGTGCCAAATGCGGCGCCTACCTTTATAACTGTGCTCGCTTCGGAGTCACCAGCCAGGTCGATCTCGATCACTTCACAGCCTTCCGCGGATACGCCGTCAGCCGTGGTCGCCCGGGTCGTGAAGTCCGGATCTGTGAAGATAGCAGCGTAGAATACGGAGTCACTCTTCAGAGCATTTCCATCCGCATCAAGCAGCTTCTTCGTGATGGTCAGCTCACCTTCCCAGGAATAGCCCTGCGGGATATAGTAAAACTCATTCGCAAAGTGGACTGATACACTTCCATCTTCCTCTTCCACAACTACTACATTCCCGGTCTCTTCATAGAAGTCTGCCATGCAAAGCTCTCCATCTTCGTTATAGAAGCCTGCAAGCTCTGCCGTTCCATCTTCATAGCACTCAGCGATATAATAGGTTCGGCCGATTTCAATGTCAGTAAAGGTTACCGTACTCGAAGATGCATTCTTAAACTCAAGAGCCTTAACATCTGACGCGATCTGTGTGCAGTCCTCGTCATAATACAGGGCTACGTAGAAGGTCTGATCTTCAGCGATGAGTGTGATCGCATCACCCGTTCCCACGTATAACAATTCCTTGGTCACGGAGATGGAAGCGTTCTCGCTCTTCGTCATCGAGTCTTCCACCAGCAGCACGCCTTCTTCACTGACTGTTGTAGTCGTCTTTGACGTATCAATAGTTCCGTCTTCGTTCAGCGTGAAGGTTGTTTCCGTAGTGATATCGTAGCCATCCGGTGCTACCGTCTCCTTCAGCGTGTAAGTCTCGCCTGTCTTGAGTCCGGTTACCTCATACGCTTCCGTCGTAGATTCCCACTCTTCCACTACGTTTCCTTCTTTGTCAAGAATCTGGATTGTTGCTCCTTCCAGCTCTTCCCCGGTCACGATGTCGACCTTACTGATCTTCACAGAAGTCACATCATTGATAAAGGTCATCGCCGTGTCGGTGTATTCTGCCGCAGTGCCTGCGCCATTCTCTACCGTAGCAGCTGCCGTCAGGGTTCCATCGCCGTTGTCAATGATCGTTACGGTCACCGTGTAAACAGCCTCATCAAAGAGATATCCTGTCCCGGTCTGTGCTTTCTCGTTCACCGTATAGGTAAAAGTCCTGCCAATGTCTTCCTGCGTGTATTCCAGCGCTTCAAAGGTGATCGCGCCGGTGGCTGCGTCGTTCTTTACGGTCTGAAGCACCGTGCCGGTTTCAGCCGCTTCCGCTGCCCCGTTCTCCTTAACCGATACCTCCGTCAGCACAAACTCGAAGGTGCCAAGTGTACTGTCTTCGCGGGCCATGGACTTCGTCGCCTTCAGCGTCAGGCTGCCGGTCGCGGTGTAGGTGTTCGCAAATACCACATCCGCTGCCGTGCCATTTTCGATCACGGTGCCGTTCTTGCTCACACCAGTCACTTCTGCTGTCAGCTTGCCCTCTCCGTCATCCGTTGCTGTTACGGTCACCGTATAAACGCTGCCGTCATAGCGGTATCCGCTCTGTCCATCGTTTACTTCCTCGATCTGATAGTAATACGTATCAGGCTGTGTATAGCTGATGGTCGGGAAGGTGATCACTCCAGCCACGTCGTTTGCAGCGCTGCCTGTGAAGCCATCCTTTACCGCCGTTCCAGCCGCGTCCACTTCTTTGATCGTGAAGGTGAACTGATCAGCCTCCAGAGTCCGTACCGCCAGTGTTT
>JAJQFO010000289.1 GCA_021201095.1 Lachnospiraceae bacterium | reverse complement strand
GAACATATCTGTCCTTGTACCGTGGGGTGTCCTTTACAGAAGGCAATGAATGCGATTGGCGGAAGATGGAAAATGTCCATTTTATGCTCCCTGTCGAGTGATGGCGCAACCAGATACAACGATCTTAAACGAAAAATGGGAAGTATCTCAAATACGATGCTTTCCAAGTCGCTAAAAGAACTGGAGGATGACGGGCTTGTAAAAAGGATGGAGTATCTGGAGGTTCCGGTTCGTGTGGAATATGAAATAACAGATTCCGTTCGTTCCCTGATTCCGATTCTGACCGAGCTTGCTGTATGGGGCAGCAAATTAAGAGACAGCAACAGCAGTGCAACATGAAAAAAGTAAACTGACAGAGCTATTGTAAAAAACACACAGGTTCATAAATTGCGGTAACGCTCATTGGAGAGATAAGGCTCTCTGGTGGGCTTTTGTATTTATTCAATAAAAACGGTTGACAAAATGCCGACTGTGATGTAATCTCATATATACCAAGTAAACCTATTAGATAAGTGGAGAATAGAATATGAGTAAAGTATATGACAGCATTACAGATTTGATTGGTGGAACACCGCTTTTAAAATTGGGACGCTTTGCACAGAAAAACGATCTGGAAGCAACACTGCTTGCGAAACTGGAGTATCTCAATCCGGCAGGGAGCGTGAAGGACCGCATTGCAAAGTCTATGATTGAGGATGCGGAAGAAAAGGGCCTGCTGCGGGAAGGCAGCACGATTATTGAGCCCACATCCGGCAATACCGGGATCGGACTTGCGGCGATTGCAGCGGCAAAAGGCTACCGGGTGATTCTTACCATGCCGGAGACCATGAGTGTGGAGCGCAGAAACATCCTGAAGGCTTACGGAGCGGAGGTTGTGCTGACAGATGGCCTGAAGGGAATGAAGGGAGCCATTGCCATGGCTGAGCAGCTTTCGCAGGAAATTGAAGGCAGCTTCATACCAGGCCAGTTTGAAAATCCGGCGAATCCAGCGGAGCATCGCAGGTCGACAGGACCGGAGATCTGGAAGGATACGGAAGGCCAGGTTGATATCTTTATTGCGGGCGTCGGTACCGGAGGGACGATTACCGGAACGGGTGAATATTTAAAAGCACAGAAATCAGACATACAGCTTATAGCCGTGGAGCCGGCATCCTCGCCAGTGCTTTCAGAGGGCAGAGCCGGTGCGCATAAGATTCAGGGGATCGGCGCCGGATTTGTGCCGGATACCTTAAATACAAAGATTTATGACGAGGTATTTCCGGTTGAAAATGAGGATGCGTTTGAAGCATCAAAGGTACTTGGAAAAACAGAAGGCATTCTGACTGGAATTTCTTCCGGTGCTGCCCTGCATGCGGCTGTTCAGGTTGCCAGGCGCCCTGAAAATAAGGGAAAGACGATCGTCGTGCTTCTTCCGGACAGTGGCGACCGTTATTATTCGACACCTTTATATACAGGGAAGTAGAAAAGAATTCTTTTATGGAAGGCGGCGGGTATGTGCGAGTTGTTTGGGAGCTGTTCTGACCACCAGCTGGTTCTGAATGATTATTTAAAAGAATTTTACAGTCACAGCAGCTCCCATCCAAATGGCTGGGGGCTGGCTCTGCTGGACGGCGATGAGGCGCATATTGAGAAGGAGCCGCTGCAGGCAGATAAAAGCCGTTACCTTCGGGAACGCCTGTCTGTCCCGGTGCAGGGGCGGATGGCGCTGGCGCACATCCGCTATGCGACGATTGGAAATGTTGAGTTTCGAAATTGCCATCCGTTTACAGGGAAGGACTGCTCGGGCAGGCGCTGGACGCTGATTCATAATGGCACGATTTTCGAGTACGAACCGTTGAATGGAATGGCGGCCATGCAGGCTGGGGACACCGACAGTGAGCGAATCCTGTTGTATTTTCTGGAGCAGATGAACCGGGAGATACGCAGCAAAGGGGTGCCAGGTGCGGCCAGGCGTTTCCGGCTGCTGGATGAAATCATCTGCCAGATGGCTTCCGGCAATAAGCTGAACCTGATTTTTTCCGACGGCGAGTACGTGTATGTCCATACAAATTACGCGAATTCCCTGTATCAGCTGCCCGGAAAGGGGCAGGCTGTTTTTTCCACACAGCCGCTTGGAAAGAACGGATGGGAGCCGCTTCCCATGACGACGCTTCTGGCCTATAAGGATGGCCGCCTTGCTTTCGCGGGAACGAACCATGGGGAGAGCTACATAGACAGCGAAGAGAATATGAAGTACATTTACCAGATTTTCTCAGGGCTGTGACCTGAGACGCCCTGTGGGAATGATGGGACGTGTAATGATTCGAAACAGCGGGCGGCAGGTCTCCGCTCTGGCACTGGGCACCTGATGCTCTTCTGAACTACTCGCAGCAAAAACCAGCTGCTCGTTAACTTGCAAAAGGAAGGTATGGATTTTGGTGGCTGAAAAATGTTAAATCAATTTTCAAGGACAGAGCTTCTTTTAGGAAAAGAATGCATGGAAAAGCTTTTTCATGCGAGAGTGGCAGTATTTGGAATCGGCGGAGTCGGCGGATATACGGTAGAGGCGCTGGCGCGCAGCGGGATTGGGACACTGGATCTGATCGATGATGATAAGATCTGTCTGACCAATCTGAACCGCCAGATTTTTGCGCTCAGAAATACTGTTGGAAAATATAAAGTAGATGTAGCAGAGGAGCGGATCCGCCAGATCAATCCCAATGCGCAGATCAACACATATAAGACCTTTTACACGCCCCAGACGGCAGAGCAATTTGATTTTTCACAATATGATTATGTCGTGGATGCGATTGATACCGTGACAGGGAAGCTGGAGCTTGTGCAGCAGGCGGACCGCACCGGGACGCCGATTATCAGCTGTATGGGTGCAGGAAACAAAATGGATGCGTCCGCGTTTGAAGTGGCAGATATCTACGAGACCAGCATCTGCCCGCTGGCGCGGGTCATGCGGCGGGAATTGAAAAAACGCGGGATAAAAAAACTCAAAGTCGTCTATTCTAAGGAGCCCCCGATGCAGCCAATTGACGATATGGCGATCAGCTGCCGTACAAACTGTATCTGTCCGCCGGGGACTGCCCGGAAATGTACGCAGCGCCGACAGGTACCGGGCAGCAATGCTTTTGTGCCTGCTGTGGCGGGACTTATCATCGCAGGGGAAGTGGTGCGGGATCTTTCACAGGTATAGTTTTGCCGGATTTACGCAGAATAGAACTGAAAAAGGGTACAGAGATGGCAATTTTGCTATCGGAAAACCCGATAACCAGCAATCGGAATCCTGAAATTGACGGATTCCGATTTTCGTTGTATGATTACCCCCATAGTGGAAAACCCACTTAAAAGGTAGGAAATGGGGGTATATATGAATGGAAAGAGGCATTGAAACAAAATGTATCCATGGAGACGGCGCAAAATTTGAAGGGGAACAGACCGGCTCCATCAGCTTCCCCATCTATCAGACGGCTACCTTTGCCCATCCGGCGGTAGGGCAGAGTACCGGCTATGACTATAGCCGCATGCAAAACCCCACCCGGCAGCAGCTGGAGCGGGTAGTTGCTTCCCTGGAGGGCGGCGTGGACGCGCTGGCTTTTTCCAGCGGCATGGCGGCCATGTCCGCACTGATGGAACTGTTCCATCCGGGGGATCATATCATCACCGACAGCGATCTGTATGGAGGGAGCATCCGCCTGTTTCGATCAATCAGTCAGAAGAATGGCATTTTGTTCAGCCAAATTGACTGCTCTGCGGAGGATGTGGAACCCTATATCCAGGAGAATACCCGCGCCATTTTGATTGAAACGCCCACCAATCCTATGATGAATGTGATCGATATCCGCAGTATGGCGGAGGCAGCCAGACGGCATGGGCTCCTGCTGATTGTGGACAACACGTTTTTGTCTCCTTATTTTCAGAAGCCGCTGACGCTGGGGGCGGACATTGTACTCCATAGCGGGACCAAATTCCTGGGCGGGCACAATGATACCCTGGCGGGGCTTCTGGTGACATCCTCATCGGAGGTGTCCGAACAGCTTCGCTATATTTTCAAGACGGTGGGTTCCGGACTTGCACCCTTTGACAGCTGGCTGATCCTCCGGGGCATCAAGACCCTTCCTGTCCGCATGGAGCGGGCTCAGGAAAATGCCCAGGCGATCGTGGAGTACCTGTCAGGAGAACCCCGGGTGAGGAAGGTCTATTACCCTGGTATCCCGGGTACACGGGCCTATGAGATCTGCCGCCGGCAGGCCAGCGGCTTTGGCAGTATGGTTACATTCGAAGTAGAGAGCAGGGAGCTGGCACATCACATTCTGAAAAGCACCAGGCTGATTCCCTTTGCGGAAAGCCTGGGAGGCGTGGAGACGCTGCTGACCTATCCCACCACACAGACACATGCCGACGTGCCGGTGGAGGTGCAGCAGAGAAACGGCATCACGGACCGGGTGCTGCGCCTGTCCGCAGGGATAGAGACAAAAGAGGATCTGATCTCTGATTTGAAGCAGGCGATGGATTCCTTTGAACCATAAGCCTGAATGCGTGGAGAAATCAGATGGCTGCACAGAGAAAATGTGCATACATAGCATAAAAAAATATGCAGATAAAAGATAGAAAAAGGGTATCTATTCAGGACAGTACCTCGCACTTGCTGCGAGGTACGTATGAAAGTTTATAGCATGTGGGGAAAAGACCCATCGCGAAGCGATTTTAAATGGGCTTTTCCCCTCGCCGGGGCGGCATCCCGCACAAAGTGCGGGATAAGCCTTGTAACTGTGAAGGTACTGAACAGTTACGAAAAAGGAATACGGAGGAGAGAATATGCAGAATATGTCAGGAGAGCGTAATCTGGATTTTGACCGGGTGGTCGACCGGCGTCATACAGATTCTCTGAAATACGATTTTGCGGTTCGCCGGGGTAAGCCGGAGGATGTGCTGCCTCTGTGGGTGGCGGACATGGACTTTCCCACATCCAGCTATGTGCTTGACGCCATCAAAGATCGGGTGGATCATGGCATTTTCGGCTATACAGAGAGCGGAGAGAGCTATTTTGACGCGGCGGCAGAGTGGATGGAACGCAGACACGGCTGGCAGGTGAAGCAGGAGTGGCTGGTAAAAACGCCGGGCGTGGTCTTTGGACTGGCCATGGCAGTGAAGGCCTTTACGGACAGTCAGGATAGTGTCCTCATCCAGCAGCCGGTGTATTATCCCTTCTC
>JAJQFO010000200.1 GCA_021201095.1 Lachnospiraceae bacterium | reverse complement strand
TGCGCCGGCCGCGTATGGCGTAAGCCATAAAACTCCTTACGCGGCCGTGTGCATATCAAACAAGGGAGGATCTCATTATGAGCGGAAAAAAGAATCTCAGAAAATTTTTCGTCACTCTGTCAGCCATGTTTTTGCTGATCTTCACCATGTCGCTGACTTCGATGGCCGCATCGAAGACCGTCGCTTCGATCGGCAGTACAAACTACACTTCCTTAAGCGCCGCGCTTAAGAAAGTGAAGAACGGAGAGACGATCACCCTGAAGGCAAATGTAACGCAGACGTCGGCCCTGAACATCAACCGGGATAAAAGCTTCACGCTGAACCTGAACGGTAAGAAGATCACCTTCTCGTCCGGCAAGACGATGAAGATCAAGAGCGGCACGGTCACGATTACCGGAACAGGCACCATCACGGGCAGCGGCATCGTGGTATCAGAGGGAGCCGTGCTTAACATCAAAAAAGGCACTTACAAGCAATACATTGAAAGCCACGGAACCACCAATATCAGCGGCGGCACCATAAAGGGAAACAGTACGTACGGCACATGCATTTCAAACTCTGGCAAGCTGAAAATCACTGCTGGAACGTTCACTGCCAGCGGCAAGCGGGATATTATTGACAGCGAGGGTACTGTAACCATAATCGGCGGCACCTTTACAAGCACCTCTACTTATAACATGCTGTCGAACTGGGGGAGCGGTACAATGACCATCAAAGGCGGAACCTTCTCAAACACAAAGGATCAAATGGTCTGCGCGTGGGACAATGCAGTGACGACAATCACAGGCGGAACTTCATGAGTCTCATCCTCGTAATAATTGACAAATCCTTCGTCCCAAAGATCATCCAGTTTTTCCACATCAGCAGCCGCCGGTTTGACGCATCCGACTGCTATTAACCGATCAAACGCGTCCAAAGTCTCTTCGTCAAATTGCAGCAGGGCGTTCCTCATATTGTCCGGCACAAGCATATAAGCCGCGATCTGATGGACGCCTTTTGCTCTGCTTTCTTTTTCGCCCTGGAGCAGATGATATTCTTCTGCGTAATCAGCCAGCCATTCATCTGAGAAGGATAACAGAAGGGCCTCCAGGTTATTCATTTCCGGCGTGCTGTATCTGCCCGCCTCTGCCAGAGCATTTGCAAGCTCTTCTTCTGCCAGTGCGGCCCGCCTCCTGAGGCTCTCACACTCAGCCTCGAGCCGTCCAACGCGGGTCTCCAGCTTTTTTATTTTGACAGTCAGCTGTTTTGTCTCATCTTCACTCTTTCGGGCACCTGGCTGCGGCAAAATTCCGGTTCTCGTTTCAAGCCTCAGCCCTTGATATCGTAGCATGCCACAGTTGACAGCGCAAGGCATTTTTTGATCACTCTAAACGGCTCAACGTAAAGCTATTATTTTGTTTCACGAAACAATATTCTGCATCCAGACTCCCTTTTTTACGAGCACAAACCCGATGACACACTTGATCATGTCCCCCAGTTGCACGCAGATGTAGATCGCGATGACCGGCAGCGCCGTAAAGCGGCTCAGCGTAAAGGCAATCGGCACGCTCACCGCCCAGATAAACACGCTGTCAAACAGAAACGTCACGATCGTCCTTCCGCCGGAGCGCAGGGTAAAGTAGGACGCATGGAGAAACGCGTTCTGCGGCATGAAAATGGCGGTTACCATGATGAACAGCCTTGCCAGATTTTTCGCCTCGTCACTGGTGTTATAAAGCTGCGGAAACAAGGGAGAAAATACCAGCATCACAGCTGCCACCGCCGTGCAGCACGTCACGGAAAAGGCGATCATCTTGTTATCCGTGTCCCGCGCCTCTTCCATTTTGCCCGCCCCGAGCAGCTGGCCGACCACGATCGCCACCGAATCACCGAGGGCGATAAACACGATGTTAAAAAGATTGTTGATGGTATTGGAAATATTCTGCGCCGCCACGACATTCAGACCGCGCACCGAATAGCACTGCGCCAGCATCGCAATACCGGCGGCCCAGAGAGTCTCATTGAGCAGCAGCGGCGTCCCTTTGATAAAAAACTTCCGTGCCAGCGCTGACGGCACCTTCAGCGTCCGGTACAGTCCCTTCACAAAGGGCTTCTCCTCCGTGTGCGTGTGCGCCCAGATCAGAATAATCGCCGCCTCCACATATCTGGAGAAAACCGTCGCCACGGCAGCGCCTGCCACGCCCATTTTCGGAAAACCGAATTTGCCGTAAATCAGGAGATAATTAAAGGTCAGGTTCACAAGGACAGCCGCCACGCCCGCCTTCATCGGCAGCACCGTCTCCCCGCACTCCCGCAGGGTACTCGAATAAATCTGCACAAACATAAACGCCGGCAATCCCAGAAGCATAATGCGCAGATACTGCATTCCATACTCTCTGGTGGCTGCGACCGCCTCCGCCGTCCCTTCACCGCCGAGATACATGCTGATCAATGCCTCTCCCGCACACAAAAAGAGGAGGATCACACCCGCTGTGAGGATCACCGCCAGCCAGAGCTTGTAGCGGAAGGTCCGGCGGACTCCCTCGTCATCCCCCTGTCCAAAATACTGCGCGGTAAAAATCCCTGCGCCGGAGACACCTCCAAAGACGCAGAGATTATAGACAAACAACAGCTGGTTTACGATCGCGGCGCCCGACATCTGCTCCGTGCCGATCCTGCCGATCATTATATTGTCCAGAAGGCTCACAAAATTCGTGATCCCATTCTGTATCATGATCGGCACCGCAATCGCCAGCACCATTTTATAAAAAGCCTTATCTCCGATAAATTTCTTCCGGAATCCTATCCTGCCCGCTCTCTGTGCCATACATCTTGTGTCCTTTCGTAGATTCGGCAAATTCATTTTACGCCTATATTCGCCTTTATTCGCCTTTGTCCACCTTGAATACGTGCCGCTCGCGTACGCAAAGCTGCCCGGCGGCAAATCGTTCGGGTATCATATCACGAAAGTCTTCTGACTGCAAGCAGTAAAAAAGACAGCCTTATCTTACAGCACCAAACTAACAGTCTGCTCCAGTTTCTCACAATTTACTTTCACAGTCACTGATTCTCCTGCGCGGGAGCGGACATAGAGGATCAGACGGCCATTGTGGGTGCGTCTTCGGGGTTCCGTGTAAGAGGTCAAATCAGCCAGATCTCCATTTTCCAGGCCAAGAAGCTGGCCTCCCTCCGTTTCCGCATAAATCATCTGATCATCATTGCTCACCAGACGGCCTTCGATATCTCTCAGAGAAACCTCGATCTGTGTGATGTGCGGCATAGCATCTAATGTCAGCACCCCGGAGATACGCTCCTGGGGTTTCTGCTCTCTCAGGCAGTCACTTGCTGCATGCGGGATCTGATATGCCTGCTTTGTTCCGGTGTGTCCGGCAAACGGCAGTTTCGCAGCTTCATCCGGCTGCCATACCTTTGTCTCTATCTTAACTGCGCGGCCGGTTGTCTCAAGGCTGCACGATGGAGCATTTTCCGGCGCATTTCCAGTCGAAATCACATCAGAAGCGTCTTCCAGAACATTCCCTCCTGAAGTCACCTCAGAGGCATTCCCATCATTCACGCTCTGCGTACTGCCGCTGACACAAACTGCTTTCAGAATCCCCGGTTCAAACACCACTCTCCACTCAAACCGGCCATCCGTCTCGTTCCAGGATCCCTCACCAAGGAACTTTCCATTTAAAAACAACTCCGCCTTCGGTTCTGTCTTTGCCTCCCTGACGCAAAGCAAAGCCGGGCTCGCATAGCAGTACACATTCACCATTTCTCCCGGCTCGTAATTCCAGGACATCTGCACGGACTGCTGCCCCGAAGCAGATCCTCCGACCGTCTTTGCCGGGTCTGCGCAGGCCGTGAGCAGACAGAGGAAGAGTTCCTCGCTCCACCATGCTTTTCTTCTGTAATATTCCGGTTTTTCATAGCCTGCCAGATCCAGGAGCCCGGCGCCGGAGCCATGGATCGGCCAGCCCTGCGCTTCTCCCAGATAATCAATGCCCGTCCACAGAAACTGTCCGCTGATATACGGATGATCCGTCACTGCCCGCCAGGCCTGATAGCTGTGCCCATTTTCGCTTCCCAGAAACGGCTTCCCGGGGAAACGCGCATGATCCTGCTCGTACAGATGCTCTTTGTAATTGTAGCCCACCACATCCAGCGAATCCAGATATCCAAGCCTGGAGGTCAGCTCCGGGAATGCCACGGCCAGCGTCACCGGGCGGGAGTCGTCCAGTTCTCTGGCAAGTCCGGCCAGGCGGGCGGCGATCACGCTTAAACGCCGGGCATTTGGTTTATCCGGGCGGTACATCATCTCTTCCGCAGGCTTGTCCGCATCATTGTTTCCCACCATGGTCTGAAACAGAGGATGACAATAAGGGTCATTCGGGTAATCAATCTCATTGCCGACACTCCACAGTACGATGGAAGGATGATTGCGGTCCCGTAAAATCATGGTTGTCAGGTCTTCCCGATACCACTGGGGAAAATCCTCTGCATAGCCTTCATGCTTCGGCGGATAAACATTGTGGCCGGTTGACCACTTATTTTTCGGATTTTCCCACTCGTCAAACGCCTCGTCCATCATCAGAAAGCCCAGCTCGTCACAGAGATCATACAGTTCCGGCATATGCGGGTTGTGGCTGGTGCGGATCGCGTTGCAGCCGGCCGCCTTCAGCTTCAGCAGGCGGCGGAGCCAGACCTCCCTGGTCATGGCCGCGCCAAGGCAGCCGCCATCGTGGTGGACACATACGCCCTTGATTTTCCTATTCTTACCGTTCAGGAAAAAGCCCTCGTCCGGGTCGAAGCAGATGGTACGGATCCCGACTCGCTGCGTGTCGGCGATCCAGGACGAGTGCGTTTCCGGCGTTTCCAAATTCAGTCCCTTATCGGGCAAATCCTTATGTTTCGTGCCATATTCGCCGCAGTCCGTGTCTGCAAAGTGCCAATTTTTCGCTTTTGAGGATGTATCCGCACATCTGAAACGCTCAGGCGTTCCCATCTCAGAAAGCTCCGTCACAAGGGTATATAAATATGGTACGTCCACCGACCACAGATGCGGCTTCTCCACGACACCTTCCAGCGCAATCTCTTTACTCTCACCTGCCGCAAGTGCCAGCGGAGCCGTCCACGCAGCCGCCTCCTGCCCTTCTGAGTCCAGCAGCCGGAAAGCAGCCTGCAAAGAGCAGCCGTCATCGCTGTCATTTGCAAATTCTGCCCGGATTGCAATGTGAGCGCGGCAGACACGTTTCATCCCGCAGCTGACATCTTCCGAGGGAGCAGCATCCGATTCGGCTTTAAAGTTTTTCAAAGAAGCAAGCCCCATTTTGCATCCAGAACCCTCCCGGTCATGCGATTCCACCGAAACCGTCCGAAAGAAGATCCCATGCAGCGCCGGATGCACCGGCTCCTCCACAAGCAGCCAGACCTTCCGGTAAATCCCCGAGCCGGTAAACCAGCGGGAATCCGCCAGATCCGTATGCGTCACCTGAACGCTGATTTCATTGTCCTCTTTTCCAAAATTGACCAGCTCCGTAATGTCATAGCTGATCTCACTGTAGCCGTAGGGCCGTTTTCCCAGATGGTAACTGTTGCACCAGATTCGGCTGTTTTTATAAATCCCGTCAAACACAATACGGATGTGCTTTCCGCGATACGCCTCGGGCAGGGAAAAACGCACACGGTACCAGCCGACGCCTCCGGCCAAGTATCCCGTGCCGCTGGAGTATTCCTGTCGAAAAGGCATATGTACCGACCAGTCATGCGGCAGAAATACCTCCTCCCAGTCCTGATCATCGAATCCCTTATACCATGCTTCCGGCACATCGCCGTAATGAAAGCGCCAGCCTTCATTTAATGTAATGATCTTCTGATTCATGTCATTTTTCCTCTTTCTCTGATTTCTATGTAAGAAACACGCTTTGCCGCAAATTCGGCGGCAGGTCGCACCCAGATTCATAAAGTCATCGCGTTATTCAGGTAAATCGTACTTGCGGCAATACCAGCTGCCAGTTCACCCTCAAAGTTCGTTTAGCGCCCACAGGCACACGAACTTTCTGCAAGCCATAGTAACAGAAAAAATATAGCGTTACAAGTTCTATTTTTGTGGTCACGAACCATCTGATCATCTGGATTCTTAAAATACTGGATGTGACAAAATTTTGTTCCCTGTTTACCGGGTTAAAGAATTGCAAGGAAATGCTTCTTATGCTATACTGCTCGCAGGTGGTTTTAGCAGATCGAAAGAGAGGGTACCTGATTAAACTTTTTATCAATATTGGAAAAAGGGGAACCCGATTGAAATTTTTTATCCGTATTGAAGGGGATTTACCGGTTCAAAAAATTTTTACCAAAATATGAGGAGGTATTTTTCAAAATGAAGCTTTCTATGCGTGAAAAAGCTTCCTACGGACTCGGTGCCGTGGGAAAGGACATGGTGTACATGCTTTCTGCGAGCTATGTGCTCTATTATTATCAGGATATCTGCGGCGTCAGTGCGATCGCGATGGGCGTGATTCTGATGATTGCGCGTGTATTTGACGCCTTCAATGACCCGATCATGGGAGTCATCGTGGCCAAGACCAAGACGCGGTTCGGCAAATTCCGCCCCTGGCTTCTGATCGGCACGGTACTAAACGCCATCATTCTGTTTCTGATGTTTTCCGCGCCGCCTGCGCTGGATGGCGCCGGGCTTGTGGCCTATGCCGCAGTCACCTATATTCTCTGGGGCATGACCTACACCATCATGGACATCCCCTACTGGTCCATGATCCCGGCCTTTACCGAGGGCGGCAAGGAGCGTGAAAATCTGACAACCCTCGCCCGCAGCGCGGCAGGCGTCGGCTCCGCGCTGATCACCATAGTAACCATGATGAGCGTCATGGCGCTGGGCGGCGGCGATGAGCGTGTTGGTTTCAAATGGTTCGCGCTGATCATCGCGGTGCTGTTTGTCCTTTTCATCGGCTGCACCTGCCTGAACATCAAAGAAAAATCCACCGTGGACATGGATTCCCCGTCCGTCGGACAGATGTTTCAGGCGCTGTTCCGCAACGACCAGGCCATGGCCGTCGTGATCACCATCGTGCTCATCAACTGCTCCGTTTACATCACCTCAAACCTCGTGATTTATTTCTTCAAATATGATTTCGGCGGCGAGTCCTGGTACAGCTCCTATACGCTGTTTAACACATTCGGCGGAGCGACGCAGATCCTCGCGATGATGCTGTTTTTCCCGCTTTTGCGGAAGTTTTTCAACACCATCCGTATTTTTTACATCAGCTTCGGCATGGCGGTAGCCGGCTACCTCGTCCTGCTGGTGCTGGCCTTCACCAATATGTCCAATGTCTTCCTGCTGTTTATCCCGGGATTTCTCATTTTCGCGGCAAACGGCATGCTGACCGTGCTCACCACGATCTTCCTTGCAAACACCGTGGACTATGGAGAGGTCAAAAACAATCGCCGCGATGAGAGCGTCATCTTTTCCATGCAGACCTTTGTCGTAAAGCTCGCCTCCGGCATCGCCGCGCTGGTCGCTTCCGTCTGTCTCGCTGTGTGCAACTTAAGCTCGGACACAGACGCCGCCTCCACCGCCTCAGCAGCCGCCTCCTCTGTGGCCGGGCTGCGCATGACCATGACCCTCTTTCCAATCGCGGGTCTTCTCATCGCCGTATGGCTGTTCCACAAAAAATATTTACTGACCGACGAGAAAGTCGAAGAGCTGGCGGCCGAGATCCGGACAAGACGAGCCAAGGGCGAAAATCAGAATAAATGAGCAGACATATCAGAACATAAGAAATCCAGCACACATGGAGGGACAAATGAACACAGAAAATAATTACCTCAGCTACATGGAAGAGCAAATCCTTCCCTCGATTCTCCCGCACCGCGAGGAGCTGTATCTTTCGCGGGAGCCGGGACGAAATCTTTACTGTGCCTTTTACACGGCAGACGAAACTGTATCCACAAAGGGGATCCTCCTCATTTCACATGGATTTACTGAGACGGCAGACAAATACTTTGAAGTCATCTACTATTTCTTAAAGGCAGGCTTTCACGTCTGCATCCCGGAGCATTGCGGGCACGGACGCTCCTACCGCCTTGCCAAGGAAGATCTCTCCCTCGTACATATAGACAGTTGGAAAAGGTATGTCGCCGATCTGAAATTCGTCGCACGGGCTGCCAAAAAATATTACAACAAACCGCTCCCGCTCTTCCTTTTCGCCCATTCCATGGGCGGAGGCATCGGCGCGGCGCTTGCTGCCAGAGAGCCCGGCCTGTTTAAGCGAGTCATTCTCTGCTCGCCGATGATCTGTCCCGCTACCGGAGGGGTGCCGATGCCCCTCACGCAGCTGATTGACGCTGCCATGTGCAAATCGGGTCATGAACACGACTATGTCATCGGACAGCACGCTTACAACGGTCAGGAAACCTTCGAAGAGGCCTTCGCCACCTCCCCCGCCCGCTGGGCCTGGTATAAGGCAAAGACAGACGCCGAACCGCTCTTTCAGACCTCCGGCGCCTCCTACGGCTGGCTGCGCGAAGCGATCCGCCTGAACCATTTTCTCATGACGGAGGCGTGGAAACAGATCGCCGCCCCGATCCTGCTCTTCCAGGCAGAAAACGAGACGGTCGTGTCCAAAGAGCAGCAGGTCCTGTTCCTGCAGAAGCTCGCACAGACAAGGCAGAGCTCCGGAATTTCTGAGCAAAGTTCCGAATTCTCTGGGAAAAGCCCCGGGCAAACCTCCAGAGCAAAAAAAGTCTTCCGAAATCTGTCTTCCTCGAATGTTTCATCGGAAAGCCCTATTTCCTGGCCGGACGATATTCGTTTCGTGCAGATTCCCGGTGCAAAACATGAGATTTATCGGTCTGAGGATGAGACAACTGAAGGATTTTTAAAGAAATGCCTGGAATTCCTGGAAGAGGAGTTCTAAAAAGGAAGCGAGTAAAAATAAGGAAGCGAATGAATCATGAGTCAGAAAAAATCCGGCAACAGTTACCTTCGCCTGATGCTCTCGCTCTTCGGAGCGGCAGCTTTAAGCATTTTATTGTTCTTTGTCGTTTTCCGGTTTGACGGACTGCGAAGGGGCGTGAACACCCTGATCAATGTCCTGATGCCGTTCATCGTTGGAGCCGTGCTGGCCTATATCCTGAAGCCAAGCTGCAACTTCATCGAAGAAAAGCTAACCGGTTTTTTCAGAGAAAAAGCGAATGATAGTAAAAAGGGCTTTTGGAGTAAGCATAAAAAGGCTTCGGCACGCATGTTAAAGCTCATCCCTGGTTTGAGTATTCTCATCACTATGACACTGGGACTCATCGTGGTCTGCGTGCTCCTGATCCTGGTACTGCCCACCCTGCTGGAAAGCATCTATTCGATCGTCCGCATGATTCCCTCCAGCATTGAGGCGGCTTCCGAATGGCTTTTGCAATACGCCGGAGACAATGAAACACTGAGTAATTATATCACCGATTTTTCCTCCAGCTTCTCCACCTCGATCCCGGAGTGGATCAGCTCCACCGTGATCCCTAATATTGAAGTGCTGATCGGGAATGTGTCCAGCAGCGTGACCAATGTCGTCACCTTCTTCAAAAACGTACTGATCGGTTTTATCGCCGCAGTCTACATCCTGGGCAGCCGCAAAAAGTTTGCCGTACAGGCGAAGCTGATCAACTACAGTATATTCGGCAGGAAATGGTCTGACCGGATTCTTTCCGAAGTCCGCTATGCCGACAAGGTATTTGCAGGATTTATCAATGGCCGTCTGATCGACTCGCTGATTATCGGCATCATCTGTTTTATCGGCATGATGATCCTGCGGATGCCTTACTCCGTGCTGGTCAGCGTGATCGTAGGTGTCACCAACATCATCCCCTTTTTCGGGCCCTACATCGGCGCCATCCCGTCCTTCCTGCTGATCCTGATGGTCAGCCCGGTAAAAGCCGTCATTTTTCTGATCTTTATTCTGATCCTTCAGCAGTTTGACGGAAACATCCTGGGGCCGCGCATTCTGGGCAACGTGACCGGCCTGTCCGGATTCTGGGTTCTCTTTGCCATCCTCACCTTTGGCGGCCTGTTCGGATTCATCGGCATGATCGTCGGCGTACCGGTCTTCGCGGTGATCTACGATGTCGTGCGCAAGGTTGTGCTGCATGTGGCCGCGCAGAGGAGGGAGAAGGAAGAAAGTCCATCGTAAACCTGTCAAAAAAAGCAGGAGGCGTAACATGGCAAATTCAGAAGCAAGGGAATATCTTTCCCGCATCGGTATTCTGAGAATCCCAGAGCTGGACACGGCTCTGATCGAAACGTTCGGCTACGAAGAAGGAGAACGGCATATCAAAAATCTGACCGAACTGTTCGACCGGACTGAAAGGAAGCTGATTTACGGGACTGAAGAATCAGACTGGGGAAATTCTCATCCACAGTCCGCTGTTCGGGTCCGGGACGACTTAAGTCCAAAAAATTCCGCGCCCGGCTCTGCGTATAAAAAGGACCATCTTTATCTGCGCCGACAGTCAGAGCTTGTCGATTATCTGAATCAGACTCTGCCTTTAAGTCTTCTTGCCTCTTCCTACTATGACCGTCTGTTTTTTCAGAAGACAATAGACTATCTGATCCGGGCGGAGCGTTACTTTAAGGGGGACGTCTGTGAGGTCGGCTGCGGAAATGGCATCCTGACCTGTTTTCTCGCGCAGCGGTATCCGGATTTGGCCGTCACCGGACTGGATTTGTCCGCGAACGCGGTCTCTGCGGCAAAGGCGCTCAAAGAGCAGCTCGCTATTCACAACGCAGCCTTTTATCAGCAGGATGTAGCTGACATGGATATCTCCGGCCAGGCTTCGTCTGAGCCTGCATTATCCAGCCCGTCTTTGACGGATCCGATGTTTAATGAGAATCCATCCCAAAACCAGAAACAGGAGCCATTTCAGACCCTGCTCTCCTGCCGCACGATCCACGAAAATGTAGCCTGGCCGCCTCTGGCAGCCAAACAGTCCAAAAAAGGCAGTTCTGAAAACAAAGAAAACGAAACTAGTCAGCGTCAGCTCTCACTTGCCGAGCTGACCGCGCTGCACCGGCCCTATGCGCAGGTACTGGCTAATCTGGTAAAGCCAGGCGGATACCTGATCAGCGTGGAGCGCTACGAAGCCGATGCCTCCTATGACGGGCTTCTTCATGCACTGGAAGAGGCCGGTTTTTCCCGGGAAAAAGGGACACATGAGCAGTTTTCCTGCAAAAACGGAGAGGAGGCGGCGACCTTTCAGGCGGTGGTTTTAAAGCGGATAATGATATAGGGAAATCAATTGTATAAGTAAATATGCAAGAAATAAGGCAAAGATGTACTCATCACACAGTCAGAATCCCGAATCGCCAGTTATAACCAGCTTTTCGGGATTTCCACATTCTTTCAAAGGATCTCTATTTTACAATGATGATCCTTTTTCTTCTTATCATAACCGATGCCCACCATCAGAATTCGACCGATATGGCGCTTCTTTTCCGCCATCTTTCCTTGAAACTTCAAAACATATTTCCTGTCCTTGATCTGCTGGATCGCCGCCTCCGGCGTGTCATTGACTTTCAATTCCAGGATAAGTCCATCATCCCCCGGTCGCTCCGGATAGAAAATAAAGTCAACATAGCCTTCCCCTGCTTTATTTTCACGTTCCACATAGTAGCTATCACGAGCGGCCAGGTAAACGAGATTTACAATCGCCGTCAGCTCTGTTTCATCATTGTAATCTAACAATGGTGTTTCCGTATCATGTGCAAACTGAAGTATTTCTTCCATGGTTTTCGTATCGCCCTTCAGCGTTGCCTGAAGCATTCGGTCTGACGCAACCGCCAGGTTATATATATATCCCAGATCTTCTTTTTCACGAATGGTTTTCGCGAATTCATCCATCAGCTCTCTATTGGGAATATGAACCTTTCCGTCCTCGTAATTCAGGAAACCATACACTACCATCGCCGAGAGAATCTCATTACGTGTGCTTAAGCTCATCGCAGTTGCTGCATATTCTTCCACGTTTGCCTTAACTGCCTCCCCAGCGACCATTAATGCGACATCTTTCTTAACGTCCGCTCTGTCATTCACAATATACGTAGAGATTTCAGCATATGAACCAGTTCCCGTCCAGTAGCTTCGAATGTAGTTACGAGTCAGAGCCTCTACCACGGACCGCGGGTTATACATACGTTCCGATGAGGGGGTATGATAGCCATCATACCAGTCTTTTAAATCCTGTCTTGATATATTCCTGTTCCGATCTGGTGTTCTTTTCTCATACCGTAAATAAAGGTCATCAACCTCAGCATCTGTAAATCCAAAATATTCACTGTAAAGATCATCTGTCGCCATCGTGTACTCATGAAAATTGTTAATTGTAGAGCCACTCGAATATTTCGCGATCGGAAGAACGCCTGTCATATAGCTCAGAGCCACATATCCCGTGTCCTTTGTTAGCGCAGCAAGCCAGTTGATAAATTTCTTTCTGCCGTCATTTGAGATATAATCCTTATGAAAAATGCAGTCCCACTCATCAAATACAAGTATGAACTTTTCCCGTTTTTCCTCATAAATCAAGGATAACTCCTCCAGAGGAGAATCATACCCTCCAAAGTCTACGTCCGGGAATTCCTTATGAAGGTCTTTTGTCATCTGCTTTTCAATCCGTCTGATAAAATCTTCATAACTGCTGCTCAAAGATGATGGTTTGATAAAATTTATATAAATCACATGATACTGGTTCATGTACTTCCGATAGTCAAATTTCTTCTCTATTTCCAGATCTCCGTCTGGATTTCTCAATGGATTCTTTGCAATATTCAACGAACCAAAAAGGCTGCCGCTATCCATCCCTTTGCTAAAAAAAGCACCAACCATCGCTGCCATCACAGACTTTCCAAAGCGGCGCGGCCGGGTAATGCATATATGATTATTCCCTTCTTCAACGAGCGGAATCAGTGCTCTCAGCATCTTCGTTTTATCCACGAAATACGGTTTCTTCACTTCACTTTCGTAAAGAGAATACACGTTCTGACTATTCAAATAATATCCCATGCCCTTGCACCTCCATTTCGCCGCTGCTGCCAGATGTCCAATTTGTGACAGGTTCCGAGTACGCAAGCGCGCTTTTCTTCCGACAAGTCACACTCGCAGCAAAAACAGCTGCTCGTTGACTTGCGAAGTTCGCTCACGCCAGCGTGGCGAACTTCTTGCAAGTCACACTATTGGAACTGCGTTCCTTCGTGTGACAAGTGCCAGACCTTCGGTCTGTCACTGACTTGTCAAGAAAAGCCCGCAAGCGCGCTTTTCTTCTGACAAGTCACATTATAACCTGTCGTTTTGCGGAAAGCAATACGGTAGTCAGGAAACCATTCACCCCAGCAATTCCAGCAGCTCCTCCTGCGAAAGGCCTGCGAGCGACGTCCCCTCCCCGGAAAGGACCTGGTCCGCGAGATCTTTTTTCTCCTCCTGCAGCCGCAGGATCCGCTCTTCGATCGTCCCTTTCAAGATCAGGCGGTACACGGTGACCTGTCTGGTCTGCCCGATCCGGTGGGCGCGGTCGGTGGCCTGGTTCTGCGCAGCCATGTTCCACCACGGATCGTAGTGGATGACGATATCTGCTCCCGTCAGGTTCAGCCCATTGCCGCCCGCTTTGAGGGAGATCAGAAACACCGGGACATCCCCTTCATTGAACTGATGCACCAGCCGGATGCGCTTTTCCTTGGACGTGGATCCGGTCAGGATATAGTAGGGGATTCCTTCCGCCTTGAGATCCTCCTCCAACAGCGCGAGCATTGATGTAAACTGCGAGAAAAGAAGCATCCGGTGGCCGCCGTCGATCGCCTGCCGGATCAGTCCGATGACCGCCTCACGCTTCGCGCTCTCCTCGTGGTAGTTTTCAAAAAGAAGCGACGGGTCGCAGCAGATTTGACGGATCTTGGTGAGCTCCGCGAGCACCTTCACCTTTCCTGTCCCGGTTTCCATCGTCCCGTCCAGGATGTTATTTTTCAGCTTCAGGACCTGTGCGTCATAGAGCTTCTGCTGCTCTCCGGAAATCGGCACATAGCGCACCTCCTCCATTTTCGCCGGGAGGTCCTTCAGCACATCTTCTTTCCGCCTTCTCATAAGGAAGGGCGAGGTCATTTTCTTCAGCTTTTCCATGGCCTCCTGATCCTTGCTCTTCGTGACAGGAATGGCAAATCTCTGCTCAAAATCCTTCTGCGAATACAGAAAGCCCGGCATCAGGAAATCAAAAATGCTCCAGAGTTCCGAAAGGCGGTTTTCGATCGGCGTGCCCGTCAGCGCAAGGCGGTGTCCAGCCTTCAGGGTCTTTACAGCTTTCGAGACCGCAGCGCCCGCGTTCTTAATATACTGTGCTTCATCAAGGATCACATAAAAGAACTCCTTCTCTGAGAGTTCCGCGATGTTGCGCTTCAGCAAATCATAGGAAATCATATACACCTGCGTAGTGTCCCATGCCGCAAGGGCTTTTCTCCTTGCCGCCGCGCCGCCGGTAATCGGCAGGACCCGCATGTCCGGCACAAATTTCGCGAATTCCTCCTGCCAGTTATAGACCAGGGACGCAGGGCAAACCACCAGAGACGGATGCTCTGTCCCCGGCTTCTTTTCGCCGTAGTCATACGCAAGAGCGGAAATCGTCTGCAGCGTCTTGCCCAGACCCATCTCATCCGCCAGAATCCCGCCGAATCCGGCTTCCTCCAACGTCCGGATCCATTTGAAGCCCAGCGTCTGATAGGGTCTCATAATCCCGGCAAGCTCCGAGGGCGGCTCGCTCTCGGAATCGCGGATTGTCTTAAAATTACGGATGAGGCCGCGGTATACCCGGTCTCTTGTCGAGTACAGCGTGTCATGCTCCTCCAGGAGCTTATCGATATACAATGCGCGGTAAAGCGGCACCTTCGCGCTCTTTTTGATCACATCCTCCGGATTCAGATCCAGCTCCTGCATAAAATCGCTGATCTGAGAGAGCTGATCGTCCTCTGCCAGATCCAGAAAATCCCCCGATGAAAGCTTATGAAACCGCTTCTTCCGGCGGTAGCTCTGCAGCACTTCCAAAAGCTCCTTCTCCGAAATTCCGGAGGACGTCAGCGACAGATCGAGAATACCGCTCTCCACCGAAACGCCGACCTTTACCTTCGGAACCGGCGCAACCGAAAATCTCCGGAACGCTTCCGAGCCATGCACCGTTCCGTATTTTTCCAGAACGGCAATGCCGGACTGCAGGAAATCAAAAAGCTGCTCATCACTGATCGCGGCTGAAAAAGCCCCATCTTTATCATCGGGTTTTACACCCATCAGCCTCTCAACCGCGTCAGCGACCCGCTTTTCCTGTTCAACATCACGATAGCCATCTTTCTGATTAGAAACGCCAAGCGTGTAAACCTTCTCCATGCTTTCTGTCGTCTCTGAGTTTGCTCTTTTTTCCGGGTTTTTTATGTTTTTTGTGTCTTTTGCGTTTTCTATGCCTTCTGTAGTTTCTCTGTTCTCTATATTCCCTGAATATCCCGCAGTCTCAGGATTCCCCAGACTCTTCTCCCGGTAGCGAACCTTTCCCACGCACTGCAGGATATGAATCTCTTTCCGGTTCCTTCCCCGGCCTTTTTTGGCGGTTCCCGCATAAGCCGCAGCATTCTCAGCTTCACCGGAGATGCCTGACACCCCAAAATCACCTGGCGTTTCAAACTCCCCTGGCATCTCAAAATCCCCCGGTGTCTCAAAATCATCCGGTTTTACGAAGTCCAAATAAAATTCAAAGTGCGGTTCCGGCGGCAGATATCCTTCCGCCTCCTTCTCACAGTTATCGGTAAAATCAACCGACGGACTCTCTAAAAAAGTCGGAACGACGCGATAGTAAAATTCCTGCAGATTCGGAAGACCTACCTGGAACCGAAAGTATCCGGAGGAATCTGCGACAGCGTCAAACGGCTTAATGATCTCTTGTTCCTTTTCTGTGATTCGAGAAAGGCCATCTGCGTTCAGTATATAACGGTAAGAGCCGCTTCCATCAAGCAGAACCGGGATCAGGCCGTGTACCGCAATGCCGGAGAAAACGCCCCTCGCGTCTGACAATCGGTCGCAGGTCAGGGAAAGGCGGATATCCCTGTGCGCCACCGGTATCTCCTTGCTGGCCACCCCGTTTGTCTTATCCTGATATTCCGCGCTCTGTCCCTCCCAGACGTCATAAAAATTGTCCAGAACCGCTCCCTTAAATTCCAGATTTGAGGTGACATTGATCGTCCGGACACTGTAGCTGGAGCGAAAATTCTTCGCCGCGATCTGCGAATTGATGTCGGAGACATCGCCGACCTTTCTCTGCAAAAAGTCATAAAGCCCGGCCGAACGATCCGTAAATTCCAGCTTTCCAAAGTCAATGCTCTCCGTCTTCGACAGTTCAAGCGTGCGCCTGCCGAGGCAGGCTGCGACCAGCTCCCTGACATTGCGGACTACGATGACCTTTCCGCCCGCCTTCTGTATCCGGAAGCTGAGCTTCGCCTCCCCGGCTTCGATGATAATGCGGGGATACAGCTCTACCGCTTTTGTCCTCTCGGCTTCCTTATGATGCGCCGTCTTCCGGATGGTGGCCTGATTCGCCTTTTCCAGACTCTTGAAAAACTTTTTCGCCTTCTCATCCGTAAGGTCGGCAGTCTCCGCCGCCAGCTTATCCGTCTCATCCCAGAGCAATTTACACAGGAGCAGGCCGTTGATATTCAGATAATTCCGCGCATGGGTCTGGGCGTCCAGGTCAACGTCATCATCCTCATAATAATCTTCGTCCCAATCATCCTCTGACCAACTCGTTCCATCAAAATCTCTGACGGAACGGGTCCTTGACCGGCTCTCACTGTCAAGATACCCCGCTCTGGCTTCCAGAGACAGCTGATTTCCCGTCAGGCGGGCGCTTCCCGCCGTAAAAGCAAAATCAGACGATATATCGGTCTCATGGAGCTCCGCCCGGTAGGTCCGTGTGCCGTCACGGTCTTTCTCCTCTCTGGCATAAAGAGAAATCGATTTAGGGTGATTTTTCAGAATATCCTCCGCCATATGCATTGAATACGGATCCGTCACAAAATCCTGCAGGGCTGTTCTCATGTCATAGACAGCAATACCGCCGGGATCCTTGCGCCCCTGGAAAAAATCCAGCGCAGGGCAAGGAGTAAGCCCATATTCTCTGCGCAGACGTGCCTGCTCCCTGCGGTTCTTTTTCCTCTTGACACTGCGGATCCGCCTCGAGCCGGCATAACTGTCCTCCTCCACGACAATCAGGCCATTGTTTTGCTGCTCCGTGTAGTATAAAAGAGCAGCCTCGTGACAGCAAAGCCGTCCCTTCTTCCCTTCCGGACAGTTGCACGATAGAAACGATGGCTCCAGTTTCGTATTGACATCGAGCGGCCAGGGCCGGATCGAAACCGAAAAACACGGATCGCTGGAATAACTGGAATAATAAGGACTGTTATACGACAGGCGTCGCTTTGGCGTGATTCCCACCGCCGTTTTCTCTTTCGCGTTCATGTAATACTCAGCGTTCAGCCCGTTCCAGCCGCGCATGATCCTGATTCTTGAATGCATGGCGTCATCTGAGGCCTGCTTAAGCGCAGATGCAGAAAATAAATGCCGCCACCGGATGGGGATGCGGAGCAGCTCCTCCGATTCCGGATCCTCATTCAGGCGGAATTTTTCACGCAGCTCATCTGTAATGGGGTCATCTTTACTCATTTGAATTTCTTTGTCCATTATTTTCTCCTATTGCGTATTCTGATTTTAGTGCGATTGTCTTTGGATGGTCTTCTCCCAGAATAGAGATAAGCTGAGCTAAATCTTCCTTAGCGTCTGGATTTAAAATTGCCAGACGATAGGCCAGTTTATTATCTCACGTACACTCGTTGCTATCAAAATTTCGTTCATTTTACCACACTTTCTGTCTGCTGTCACCACCTGCATGCCGCATACTGCGCGACCGCCAGATCAATATATTTCCGCACGGTGCGGGATGGATTCGCCTGGTAAATGATGCCGTATTCCTGGTGCCAGTCTTCCGCCAGAGGGACAGTCTGAAGCTCCGGTATGGTGCGCACGAAGCAGTTTGCCGTGAGCAGGATGGCATCGGTCTCAGCGCAGAAAAATGCCGCCTGCACCTGTGCGTCCACGTCGCGCCGGATATCCAGGCAGGGAGTGTCGGAGACATAGGGTGCGCCCGCGCCCGCCTCCGTTTTCTCAGCTTCATCCCGCACGGTTCTTCCATTTCCGGCAAACGCCTTGCGCAGCTCCTGCTGGTAACCGGCATCGACCATTGGCGCATAGATGATGACCGGATACTCCGTGAGAGCCTCCAGCGTGACCTGCGTTTTTTCTGCCAACGGGTGACTGCGCGACATCGCCGCCAGATAGGGCATATCTGCCAGCCGGGTATAAGCATTCGGAGAGGAGGCGGTATATTTCGTGTAAAAGGTCTCGCCAACGTCAGCAATCCCATGCTCCACGCGATACTCCCCGCTGTGATTCGGATGTACCACGCGGCGGATACGAATATCCGGGTATTTTTGCATAAACGCCTCCGTGACATCGTTCAGCAGAGCCTGATGCTCAATATAGCTGACGCGAAGCTCCTCTCTGGAGGATGCGTTTTTCCGGCACCGGGTCAGCACATCGTCTTCCAGATCCAGAATTTCCCTGGCCCCATCATAAAACAGGCGTCCCGCCTCTGTCAGTGAAATGCCATAAGGCGTGCGAAGGAACAGCTTTTCCCCCACCTCGTTCTCGAGCTGGTTGACCTGCCGAAGCAGCGCCTGTTTAGATATAAATTCTGTCTTTTCCGCCTTGGAAAAACTGCCCTGATCCGCGATCGTCAAAAATAATTGCAGCTGTCTGCTCGTCATATGTCGTCCCTCCACGTTTCATCGCCCTGGTGCGTTTTTATCACACGTTCAGAGCCGTTCTCTATTTCGCACGATTCTTTCCTCGTGTTTCTGTTCCTCTGGCACGTTTTTCTTCACAATAACAAAGCCTTCCTCTGCTTTATCAGATGTTCGGCCCCTGTCACTGCTCCTCCGGTACGTTTTTTCTCCCACTATGGTAACACGATTCTCATTCCAATTCAAACGTTTCTTTATCTATAATAGCAAGAAAGCTGAAAGCTTAATTACTGCCCGTTTCCATGCCTCTCCGGCGAAGGCTTATCCTTCGCAGAGCATGGAATACCCTCTACGAGGGCTTATCCTGCGCGAGGTGTGGGAGGCCCTCTCCGACGAGGACTGCGAAGGCAAAGAGTGTTTGAGCTTAATCGTTACCAAAAAAGAAAGGAAAAAGAGCATGAAAAGAAAATTTTTAGCAGCGTTACTTGGCGCGGCATTGACGGCATCTGCCCTGTCTGCGTCCGCTCTGGCGGAGGAAGCGGTGTTTTCCAACCCCGGCACTTACACGGCGACGGAGACCGGTATCAACGGAGATGTGACCCTGACTGTGACCTTCAGCGACAGCGAGATCACGGATATTCAGGTGGAAAGCTCTGAGACGCCGACGATCGGACAGGCAGCGATGGAGAGCCTGACAGAGACCGTTCTTGCAAACCAGTCTCTGGCGATTGATACGGTATCTGGAGCGACCCTTTCCAGTACCGCTTACATCGCGGCTCTGACCAGCTGTGTGGAACAGGCCGGCGGAGACCTGGAGACCCTGCAGAACCGCGAAATCGCAGATTCTGATTCGGATGAAGAAGCGTATCCGGTCACGGAAGCAGACGTGATCGTGATCGGAGCAGGCGGCGCAGGCCTTTCCGCTGCAAAGACTGCAGATGAGAATGGCGCTTCTGTCATCCTGATTGAAAAATCCTCAAACATCGGCGGAAATACCCTCTGCGCAACGATGGGCATCAACGCGGCGGAGTCTCAGGTACAGACCGATCTGGGCGTTACCGTGACCGTCGAGGAGCTGATCGAAGCCCAGATGAACAATGACGACGCCATCGAGGAGCTCGTTACTACCTTTGCCGTAAACAGCGGAGAGACGATCGACTGGCTCGCTTCCCTGGGCGTGGAATTCAGCGCAGAAGGCGGCAACAGCGACTTTATGCTGATGGCGACCGCGGACGGCAAAACCAGCACCACACTGATCAACGCGCTGAACAATTCGCTGGATTCCACTGATATTACCCTCTACCTGAATACAGCGGCGACTTCGCTCGTGACCGATGAGAACGGCACCGTGGTCGGTGTCGTATGTGAGGACGCAGACGGAAATGAAGTCACCTTCACCGGCTCCTCGATCGTGCTCTGCACCGGCGGCTTTGGCCAGAACAGCGAGCTGCTCGCGGAGGTGCGCCCGGATCTTGCAAACGCAATCACGGATGAAATCGCTCCGACCACCGGCGATGGCCTGCTGATGGCGCAGGAGCTCGGCGCAGACACCGTAAACCTCGAAGATATCCAGCTGTTCCCGCATGTGATCGTCGGCTACGGTCTGCTCACACCGATGAACATGCCGGGCGGATTCAATCCGGACGCCATCTTCGTCAATGAAAACGCAGAACGCTTCGTAGCGGAAGCCTTCGAAGTATCTGACGCCATCCTCGCACAGCCGGACGGCATGGCCTATTGCATTTTCACAGAAAACAACCTGAACGAAACGCTGGAAGGCCTCATGGAGCTCGGCTATGTGGTTTCCGGAGAGACCGTAGAAGAGCTTGCTGAAAAGCTTGGCCTTGACGCGGATGCCCTGCAGGCGACCATCGACCAGTGGAACGCAGACTGCGAAGCCGGTGCGGACAGCCAGTTTGGCCGTGAGTCCAACCTGAACAAGATCGAAGGCACCCTCTACGGCTACAACTTCGGCGTCGGTGCGCACTACTTCATGGGCGGCATCCTGATCAACGAATACACGCAGGTCGTTGATACCAACGGCGACGCCATTGAAGGTCTCTACGCAGCAGGCGAAGTGACCGGCGGCTTCCACGGCAGCTACCGTGTAGATGGCTCCGGCACCGCAGACGCATTCGTCTTCGGACGCCTGGCAGGCAAGTACGCAGCGGCAAACGCGATGGAATAAAAAAATCGAGCAGGAGGCGGCTTATCCGCTCCTACTCGCCAGCACCGGCCGCGTCCGGCTTTAGCCGGAATAATTCCTTACGCGGCCGTGTGCATAAAACAAGGAGCCACACCCTCTGAGCGCATTCTCAGCATCTCAGCAGCGTGGCTCCTTACTTTTCCCCATATATTTCAGCCGAAAAGTATCATTATTTCAATACTCGTTTTGCCAAAATGTATGATTATTTCAACATGATTCTCTATTGCTTATTCTTCCATTCCTCTTTCAGCAGCTCATGAATACCGATTAATTCCAGAGTATCCAGCGATTCTATCGTTCTCTCACCGCTCCGGATCTGAGCATACACTTCCATAAGATGTACTCTGTTTTTTTCTGCATATTCTTCATCTATTTCATATTCATAAGGCTGACACTCTTCCCCGTCTTCATCCCAATTTTCGAAATCATCTGTATCCTCCCCGCCTTCATCCCAATTATCGGAATCCTCCGTATCTTCCCCTTCCAGAATCTGTGAAAGGGTCTCGCGCAGTATCCTGTCCCCGTCATTTTCCCCATCTTTGGTCTCTTTTATGAAGACAAGGTTCCAGCCGCCAATATAAAACGAATAGGCGCCCTCTTTCTGCACAGACGGATTAATGTTTTTCAGCATATTCGCCAGTGTCCATCCATGCGCCAGAAACGCTTCAATCACCCTTTCCGCCCGCGGATACGTTTCCGTATAAAGACGGTCTCCATTATGCACCTCTGCCGGATTTCCATCATTGATCGTGACGATTTTTACAAATTTCTTCATAGTAAGGATCCCTCCGTTTCATGAGCAAAAAAATGTGCAGCCAGCAGATGCCGTCAGTTTCTAAAAATCGGAATAAAAAAGAGTTTAACGGCCCCTGATGAGAAAGTATACACCTTTTTCAAAATGAAACTATAGGGGGGATTATTTTGCGCTTACGCAGCATCTTTCCAGAATTAAAAGCCAGGGGCAATGCCGCTGCTGTCAGCATTGACCCTGTCTTATCACACTATCTTATCATCTTAATTGATCCGCCTTTGACGCCAGTACCGTAGTTTTTCCACGGTGCCTGGCTCCGCGAACCTTCTACGCAATCCCAAACTTCTTTTTCAACATAAGTGTCTGACTTATTACATAACTGGTCTCCCGGATCTTTTCAAGCTCCGCCGAATGCGCCAGATCCACCCCAGTAAACTACTCATTATCAGATAGATAGTTCATCCTGCTTACTTAGCTTCAGCGCTGCCTTCCGCTTCTTTACCGAATTCTTTCTTCATGTATTCTTCAAGGATCGGGTATTTCCCCAGTAACAGGTGGAGCTCCCGGTTTACAGTGTCGATCTTATTTCTAGCCTGCTGAAGTGCCTGTGCCTGCATTCGGTCACACTCCTGCCGGGTTTCTTTCAGCATCTGATCACATTCCTGCCGCGTCTTTTGCAGCAATTGATCGCATTCCTGCCGTGTCTTTTGCCGCAGCTGGTCGCACTCTTGCTGCGTCTCTTTCAGCAGCTGGCCGCACTCCTGCTGCGCCTCCTCCTGATGCTGATTGCTTTCCTGCTGCGCCTCCTCCTGATGCTGATTGCTTTCCTGCGACGTCTCCTCCTGATGCCGGATACGTTTCTGTTGTGAGGCTGAAAGGCTTTCAGTCTGTAAATCCGGGGTTTTCTCTGTCAGCGGTTCCATTGAGCCGCAGGCTGCACGGACAGAGTCCAGATACTGCTGCGCTGCAGCTTCGGCATCTTCGAAAATATGGTTCAGACTCAAGGCAGCCTCTGCGATCGAACCAGCTTTTTCCATACGGATGGTTTTCTCTTCCAGCTGCCTGCGCAGTTCTTCGTTTTCCTGTTGGAGCGTCATGCCGTTCTGCTGCAGCGCATAGATAATCTCAATCAGCTCCGTGCGGTTCATTCTCCGCAGTTCTTTTTCTGCCATAATAATTTCCTGCCTCCAGCTCCTTCGGGCTGCCAAAGTGCTGCTCATAATTGTGTCCGCAGAGGATAAGATCATCTGTCCAGACGGAGCCGCTGTAACTTCCCGGTGCGAAAGATTCCTGCCTCTTTTCTGTCAAAAGTCCTTACACAATTCCAAGACTTTTTTTCAGCATAAGAAGCTCCTGTTCTGCCTGATGTGCACGCTGTTCCGCCTGGTCAGCGCGTCTACGTTCCATCTCGGTGAATTTTCTCTCTTCTTTTCTTCCTTCTTCCCAGCCTTCTTTCCGGCCTTCATTTTTACTGTCTTCCATCCATTCCCTAAGTGCCTGACACATATCGTAATTCCCCCTTTCATTCCCGCGAAGCAACGAGCCAAGTAGCCGTGCTTGCACGGATATTTGGCGACTG